>JADFXI010000100.1 GCA_015233655.1 Nitrospirota bacterium
CTCAATAGTCTGTGCGATAACGCTGTCAACAGGAAGATAGAATTTAATATTATTGCGCTTCAACTTGTCCATAATGTTTTTGCGACATCAATCACGGTTTGAGACATCTGGGCCGAGGAAGTGGCTATTTGAGAGGCCCTCTCCGACTGCCGGACCACGCCTTCGTTCATCTGCTCCGACCCGGTGTTGAGACATTCGCTTGCAGAGGCTATGGAATCTGCCGAGGTCTTCAGTTCAGTGATAATTCCCTGAAGCTGTCTGGCCATTTTGTCTATTGCAGCAAGGACTTGACCGGTTTCCGCCGCGTTTGTTGATTTAACGCGTACCGTCAAATCCCCATTTGCCAGTGCATTTGAGACCTCGACCATTTCCTTGAGAGGACTTAGGATGCTATTGGTAAGACATATGGCAATTGTCACGGCCAACGCAACTGCCAGGCACCCGAGTATGAACATGAGGGCGTTTGTCCTATTGTATTGTTTTACCGCTTCTTCAGAACGATATTTGATGCGCTCATGCTGGTAATCAGAAAGTGCGTCTACTGCTACTATCCATTTATGGACCGCCGGTCTTGTTACAGCATTCAGATAATCGAGCGCCTCTTCATTCTTGTTTGCCGACAGTATCTCGATGGCCTTGTTTCTCAAAGGGACTGCGCCTTCCTCAGCCGATTTGATTGTTGCAATCAGCTCTAACCCCTTGGGGTCATCCTTGTTGGTCAGTTCCTCAACTTTCTTAAGGCCTTCTCTGTATTTAATGCTCTGTTTTGCTATATATTCTTCGAGGGACTTCCTCTCTTCTTCGTCCTTGCTCAAAAAAGTGCTGCGAAGAGCTATCCCTATCTCCCTGAGTGAATTGCCGACCTGATTTGATGCAATGAGGTGCTGAGTATTGACTGATACAAGGCGATCCATATTATTACGTATGCTCCGCATGTTCAGCATGCCGATAAACATAATGCAGACCATTAAGCCGAGGACTATCGCAAATCCTACCAACATGCGCGTTCTGATCTTGACATCGTGTGGTCTCAAGAAATAGTCCCCTCCCTGAAACACGAAAAATCATTTTGCATTAAACAGCCCGGAATCTACTGAACGTATTATACTTAGAGCCGTTAAACATATCCAGTGGCTGCGGAACGGGGCCGGGCCAATTACCTTGACTTGCCTTTCGACTCTTGGATAAGATATTTAATTCAGACAATCGCTTCAATATAGCTTCTGGATTATAGACTTAATATAACTTTATCGACTGCGGGCCGGGGGCTTCGGTTTCATCAGGGGGGCAGATGCGCGTTGCAATTGGTTCTGATCACGCCGGTCTCGAAATGAAGAATGAAGTGATGGCAGTGTTGAAAGAGATGGGACACGAGTCCCAGGATTTCGGCACGGACCGGCCCCAGTCTGTGGATTATCCTGATTTCGGAGAGAAGGTATCCGATGCCGTGTCCAGAGGGGTAGTCGAAAGGGGGGTGCTCATTTGCGGCACCGGCATAGGCATGTCTATAGTGGCGAACAAATTTCGCAACATCCGGGCAGCCTTGTGCAATGATCTGTTTAGTGCAAAAATGAGCAGATTGCATAACGATTCTAATATCCTGGTGCTCGGCGGAAGGGTAATCGGCAAAGACCTCGCGAAAGAAATAGTGAAGACCTGGATGAGTACTCCCTTTGAGGGAGGGAGGCACGAAAACAGGCTGCTGAAGATACGTCTTATTGAAGAAAAAACAATAACGAAAGGGGACTGCCGGCAATCATGAAATGCCTGCAGTCCGAAAAGGGCCTAGCAATGAATTACGAGCAACTGAAAAAAACTGATCCTGAAATCTATAGTGCAATTGCAGGCGAGATAGAGCGGGAAGAGGAAAAGATACTTCTTATCGCTTCCGAAAACTATGCCAGCCGGGCGGTAATGGAAGCCCAGGGCTCCGTTTTTACGAACAAATACGCCGAAGGATATCATGGCAGACGGTATTACGGAGGCTGTGAATATGCCGATATTATCGAACGGCTTGCCATTGAACGTGCAAAAGAGATTTTTAAGGCTGACCATGTAAATGTCCAGCCCCATTCAGGAAGTCAGTCCAACATGGCGGTTTTTTTCTCCACGTTGAGGCCTGGCGACACCATACTTGGCATGAGCCTCGCCCACGGAGGGCATCTCTCACATGGCGCGCCCGTTAATTTTACAGGGATGCTCTATAATGCTGTTTCCTACGGGGTCAGCAGGGAGACGGGGCATATAGACATGGATGAAGTCAGAAGCCTCGTCCGGCAGCACAACCCCAAAATGATCATTGTAGGGGCGAGCGCCTATTCCCGCATTATTGACTTCAAGCAGTTTTCGGAGATTGCAAAGGCGGCAGGGGCCTTTCTGCTTGCCGATATTGCTCACATAGCCGGTCTGGTAGCGGCCGGACAACATCCTTCCCCTTTCCCATACGCGGATTTTGTGACGACCACAACGCACAAGACACTGAGAGGTCCGAGGGGAGGCATGATCATGTGCAAAGCGGATTTTGCGAAGGCAGTTGATAAGATGATATTCCCCGGGTTGCAGGGAGGTCCCCTTGTACATGTGATAGCCGCAAAGGCAGTGGCCCTTAAAGAAGCGATGACAAGCGAGTTCAGGGATTACCAGAAGAACGTCGTCGAAAACGCGCGCAGGCTTGCCGGAGGGCTTATCGAGCGCGGACTGAAGATTATATCAGGAGGCACCGACAACCATCTTATGCTGGTGGACTTGACCGAAACCGGAGTTACAGGAAAAGAGGCTGAAGAAGCGCTGGACCGGGCAGGGGTAACAGTGAACAAGAACGCGATCCCTTACGACATCAAGCCCCCGGCGATTACCAGCGGGATCAGATTGGGAACGCCCTGCGTAACTACAAGGGGAATGGGGGTGGCAGAGATGGACGAGATTGCCGATATTATTGCCGGAGTCATAAGAAGTATCCATGACCCTGCTATGCCGGATGTCATGAAAAAAAGGGTGAAAGCCCTTTGCGATAAGTTCCCTATTTATGCATCATGAAATGCCCCTTTTGCGGAAGCATTGAAGACAAGGTCATAGATTCCAGGGCAGGCAAGGACGGGGACGTTATAAGAAGGAGAAGGGAATGCCTCAAGTGTTCCCAGAGATTCACCTCTTATGAGCGGGTCGAGGACCCGCTACCGATGGTGATTAAAAAAGACGGCAGCAGGGAGTTTTTTGATAGCCACAAGATAATAACGGGTTTGAAGAAGGCCTGTGAAAAACGTCCGATACCGATTACCAGGCTTGAAGAGACCGAAAAGCATATCGAGAAGAAGCTTATCGGGCTGGGTGTGAAAGAGATAAACAGCTCCTGGATAGGGGAGGAGATTATGTCCTCACTCAAGGAGCTTGATAAAGTCGCTTATGTCAGGTTCGCCTCTGTCTACCGCCAGTTCAAGGATATCAGTGATCTTATGGAAGAGGTTAAGGCGTTATTTGACCTAAAAGACGCCGGGAAGCATTAGCACGGCCGATCTGCCCTGGTTTTTACCCATTTTATTGAATTTGCGTCCCTGAAATGCTAATATATAAATCTTGATGGTATTTTTGCTTATATAAAACAAATAATTACAGGATACGACAAAAATGGCACAAATTCTTCCTTTTAGAGGGCTTCTCTACAATCCTGCAGAAGTTTCAGGAGACGATGTCATAGCGCCTCCTTATGATGTTATTTCCCCTGAGTACAAAGAAGCTCTTTACCTCAAGAGCCCTTACAACATAGTCCGGATAGATGCCGGCAAAGCATTGGACGGCGATACGGATACAAATAATAAATATACCAGGGCACGCGAATGCATGGAGAAGTGGGTCAAAGAAAAGGTCCTTATCAGAGACGAGGCCCCGGCGTTCTACGGGTATGAAATTGATTATGTGCATTCAGGAAATAGAAGGAAACTGAGGGGAATTCTGGCCCTTGTCAAACTTGAGGAATTGGGCCAGGGTATATATCCTCATGAGGAAACACATTCCAAACCAAAGGCAGACAGGCTGGATCTGATGAGGTCGTGTTTCGGCAATATCAGTCCGATCTATTCCCTCTACAACAGCCCTCAAAAAATCGCTTCCACTATTTTAAGAGATATGACTGAGGCCCCGTTCATTAGCGGGACAGATGCCGACGGAGCAAGACATTCGATTTACAGGGTTACTGATAAGTCAAAAATAGACTCGATAATTAAGGAGTTTAACGATAAGCCCATATTTATTGCCGATGGCCACCATCGATACGAGGTAGCTCTGGAATTTAAAAAAGAGATGGACAAAGAAAAGCGCCGGGAGCTGAATGATTTTTGTCCGTGGGACTATGTAATGATGTTTCTTGCAAATATGTCTGATGAAGGTATTGCGATACTGCCTACGCACAGGCTGGTGCGGGGTATCAGGGAAAATGATATTTTCCGCAAGCTCGAGTCTGATTTTGACATTACAAGGATGCCTAAGACCGACGTTTCCGCCGGTATACCGCCTCTTGAGGGGAAAAATGTCTTTGGCTTTTATATGAACAGGGAAGACGTCTGGCATATTCTGAGATATAAAGGAAAGAGCTTGCCTGACATTCATCCGGCGTTAAAGGACCTTGACGTAGTTGTGTTGCATGAGCTTATTTTAAAGAGAGACCTTGGCATTACCGACATCGTTTATGAGATGGATGCTGCTGAAGCGATCAAAAGAGTGCAAAGAGGGGAGTTTGACGGCCTTTTTTTATTGAACCCGACTGGAATAGAGGATGTGGAGAGGGTGGCACTGTCTCACTTGAGGATGCCGCCGAAGTCGACCTATTTCTACCCCAAAGTTCTGACAGGAATGGTCATTAATCTTTTTAACAACAAAATATAAGGAGGATTATTATGGCAATGAGAGTGGCGATCAACGGCTTCGGCAGAATAGGCAGAAATTTTCTAAGGACGTCCAGGGGGGAAGGCGGAATTGAAATCGTTGCCATTAACGATCTTACCGACGCCAAGACGCTGGCCCACCTGCTCAAGTATGACTCGGTGCACGGCATTTTCGCTGCTGACGTCAAGGCGGGTGACGGGTCCATAAGTGTCGACGGCAAGGAGATTAAAATATTGGCCGAGCGGTCACCCGAGAACCTCCCTTGGAAAAGCCTTAATGTAGATGTGGTAATAGAGTCCACAGGACTCTTCACAGATCGTGAAAAAGCCTCGAAACATATCGACGCAGGTGCAAAATGGGTCATTATTTCCGCTCCTGCAAAAGAGCCGGATGTGACCGTATGCCTGGGCGTAAACGAAGAAGTCCTCGATCCCAAGCAGCATAAGATAATATCCAACGCCTCGTGTACGACCAATTGCCTGGCCCCGGTTGCTAAAGTCCTTCACAAGGAATTCGGCATAATAAGAGGGCTTATGACAACAGTCCATTCTTACACCAATGACCAGAGGATACTCGATCTCCCCCACAAGGATTTGAGGAGGGCGAGGGCCGCAGCGCTTTCAATGATACCTACCACGACCGGCGCCGCCAAAGCGGTAGGACTGGTGCTGCCTGAGCTGAAGGGCAAGCTTGACGGGTTCGCTATCAGGGTCACCACGCCGAATGTGTCAGCTGTTGATCTCACGGCTGAACTGAACAAAGACGTTACCACAGAGGACGTGAATGCCGCCATGAAAAAATGGGCCGACGGTCCGATGAAAAACATACTGCAGTATGTCGATGCGCCTCTTGTATCGATCGATTTCAACGGTAATCCCCACTCATCAATCTTCGATTCCACTCTGACAAAAGTTTTGGACAAGCGTATGGTCAAGATTATTTCCTGGTACGATAATGAATGGGGTTATAGCACGCGTTTAAGGGACCTTGTTCTATATGTGGGCAAGCGAGGCTGATTATGGCGAGAAGAAGTGACGCGGTTGTCGACATAAAGGACATACTTGGCAAACTGACCATAGAGGACCTTCAGATAAAAGGCAAAAGGGTCTTCATAAGGGCTGATTTTAACGTACCTCTGGATGACAATCTTGTTATTACCGACGACAGCAGGATACGCTCAACGCTTCCTACCATCAATTATGCTATTGATGAAGGCGCGAAGGTAATCCTTGCCTCTCACCTGGGCCGGCCGAGGGGGAAAGTCGAGCCGCGATTCAGCCTTTCTCCGGTTGTCAAACGCCTGCAGCGCCTATTAAACAAGGAAGTCGTGTTTGTTCCTGATTGCGTCGGGCCGCAGGCTGAGCAGGTCGTTGCGAAGATGAAAGAGGGCGATGTTGTTCTCCTTGAAAACCTCCGCTTTCACCCTGAAGAAGAGAAGAATGACGAGGCCTTTGCAAAAAACCTGGCACGGCTTGCGGATTTTTTTGTTAACGATGCATTTGGCACGGCCCACCGCTCGCATGCGTCGACTGCAGGAATTACAAAGTTCCTGCCTTCTGCGGCAGGCTTCCTCATGAAGAAGGAAATAGAATATCTCAAGGGGGTTGTGGAGAACCCGGTCAGGCCGTTTGTCGCGATCCTAGGCGGGGCCAAAGTGTCGGGAAAGATAGGAGTGCTCGAAAATCTTGTCGACAAGGTGGACAAAGTCATAGTGGGCGGCGGGATGGCATATACTTTTATAAGTGCTATGGGATACGAGATAGGCGACTCTCTTGTCGAGAACGAGATGCTTGAACTCGCCAAAAACATTATGGACAAGTTGAAGCGCAATAATATTAAATTCTATCTTCCTGTTGACAGCGTTATCGCACAGACTATTGAGGCAGGCGCTGAAACTAAAATTGTTACGACCCAGGAACTGCCGAAAGGATGGCGGGCCCTTGATATCGGTCCGGCGTCTGTCAAGCTTTTTTCAGAGGCTTTGCAGAATGCCAAGACGATTATCTGGAACGGTCCCATGGGTGTCTTCGAGATTGATGCTTTTTCCAGGGGGACCTTCGCAATTGCCCATTCAGTTACAGACGCTTATGCGTTGACCATTGTTGGCGGCGGAGATACGGACCATGCCGTTCACAAGGCAGGTGTCAACGATGCCATTACATTTATTTCAACAGGCGGCGGGGCCTCACTGCAACTCCTTGAAGGCAAAGACCTCCCGGGGATTTCCGCACTCACCGACAGGAAATAACAGGCGCATTTAATGGAGGACATGGATAGGGGCTGCACCGTCAGGTGCAGCCCCTATTTTATTTACGCAATCTGGAGTTCGACATCGCAGACCTTATGAGGGAACTTCTCATTGGTGTGTGACAGGATGCCGCGTTTCAGTTCCACTATTGAAGGGTTCTTGCTTTCAAAGCGGTCGATGAGATAGTGCGCTGCAACTTCCGGCTTGATGATGTCCCCGCAAGTGAAAATATCCACTGCAGCGTATGCATACTCGGGCCACGTATGAATCGAAAGATGTGACTCGGCTATCACTACCATGCCGCTGATTCCAAACGGGTTGAACTCATGGAAAGATACATCGATGATGGTTGCCTTTGCTTCCTTTGCAGCGGAAACCAAAGCCCCCTTAACCTTGCGCAGATCCTTAAGAACTTCAGGATTACAGTCTCTCAATTCCACCAAAAGATGGGTACCTAAAGCATTCAATCCTCTCCCCCTTTGATTTAGAATCGAGGAAGCAAACTGCTCCTCAAACTATAAATCATACATAAATATTCCCAATCTTGTCAACAAATATATGTACATTTTAATAAAAATAAATCCCCGCCTTTGTACCATTTGTATCAATTATATAATATATACGATTAACAAAAAGTTGTCTACAAAAAAATTAACCTGCGACCTTAATATCTGTTTCATTGACAAGATCGGCATGTGAATTCTAAAATGCATAACTAATTCTTTCCCCCTGAAATCTGCTGGTATTGCGGGAGTGGCATGGACCTGTCAAGCATTAGAGCTGTGGTTGTCGACGATTCCCAGCTTAGCCTGTCGATTATAGAAGCGATGGCCGAAAGCATAGGGCTGAATGTTAAATCATTTGACCATCCGGTCGACGCGCTTAAATATATTGAAGCCAACCCCGTGGACATGGTCCTGACCGATTTTATAATGCCTGAAATGAACGGCATAGCCCTTGTTAAAGAAGTCCGCAAGATTTACGAAGACATCCCGATCATTATGATAACCGTGATCGACAATGACCAGGCACTTAAGAATGAGGCCCTCATCAGCGGCGCAACCGATTTTCTGACTAAACCCTTCGACGAATCTGAACTCAGGGCCAGGACTACGAACCTGGCCAGTCTAAGGCAGTTCCAGAACGAACTCAAGGCCAGGGACGAATATCTCCAGGACGAAATCGGAAAGGCCACGCAGGGAATCAGGGACAGGGAGAATGAAACTCTGCAGGTCATCGGCAGGATCGCCGAAATGAGAGAGGCCCAGAGCAGCAACCATACTGTAAGAACAGGGCATTACTCGAAACTCATAACGAAGGGACTCGGCATGGACGACAAGGACCAGGGGCTTGTATTTTTCTCGGCCCAACTCCATGATGTGGGTAAGATCGGCATCCCGGAGAGCATACTGCTTAAACCTGCGAAATTGACCACTGTAGAGTATGAGATAATCAAAAACCATACGACGATCGGCTATGACATACTGAAAGATGCTGAAAGCCTTTATTTGAAGGTTGCGGCGATAATTGCAGTCAGCCACCACGAGAGATTCGACGGCACTGGGTATCCTTATGGGCTTTCGGGAAAAGACATCCCGGTGTGGGGCCGGATAATGGGAGTGGCAGATGTGTTCGATGTGCTCACATCCAGAAGGCCGTATAAAGAGCCCTGGAGCGTGGAAGACTCGGTCAAATTGATTTTATCCGAAAGGGGCACGCAATTCGACCCTGACGTTGTCGATGCCTTTATGAGCAGTATAGATGAAGTGAAAGCGGTCTGCACGGGTCTGGCGGACAACTCATAGAGGACCTCATTAAGGTTTTTGACAATGTTTAACAGACTCGGCGAGCTTGCGGGCAGGCTATGAAGAAGATACGTATAAGGGAAGCGCAGATAGGTCAGACTTTGGCCGAAGATATTGTCGATTTGTCCCGTGGAAGTAATTTTTCTCTGTTGATGAAGCGTGGCGTTGTGCTTTCGCGAGAGCATATTGAAAAGCTCGAAAAATACGGCGTATGTTTCCTTTACGTTGAAGTCCCGGCCGGCCAGAAAAGTTCACCAGGCGAGACCTATGAATACGATGCCGTCACGGCCGATATAATCTCTGAAGGCAATGTTGTTATAAAATGTGCAATCCCCCCCTATACCAAGATTGACGCCGGGAAGAGCGTTGTCATAAAAGGGAATATCTCCGAAGGTTGCATAGTTGCAAGCAAAAAAGGCGGTGTTTCTGTGAGGGGCGAGATTCGGGGCACAAGAGACTCCCTTGTTAAAATCATATCCTTCCAGGACCTGTCCATACACAGTCACTCGCAGCACTCAATTACATTTGCCGATATGATAGCCGAGGGCGACATCAAAATAGTCGGCGGGATTGCCGACAGTGCTGTTTCGTGCAAGGGGGAGCTTAAGATAGACGGCAGGGCTGAGCGTTCACAGCTTTATTCCCAGTCGCGGATAAGAGTTTTCGAATGCGGAGACGAGATCGAAAAGGACACATGCATGTTAATGGTCAGGCCGTTTGAGTGCGACTTGCTTGCACAGGAACTGCTTAAGATTGACTCAAAGCTCTCGGAATTCGCGATGGAAAGACAGAAAATGGAAAGCGTCGTGGAATTGATACGGCGGCTTGGCAAAGGCGTCAGCAGGCTTAGTGAAGACAAGAAGATGAATCTCGCCGCTGTCGCAAAACGTTACCAGGAAATAGAAAGAGAATCCGCCCTGTTACTCGACGAGAAGAGTCGCGTTACGAAAGAGATTGAGAACATGATGAGCGTAAGGCGCATCATAGTAAGCGGAGGCATCTATCCCGGCGTAAAAGTATCCGTCAGGAACTTAAGCAGGGTCATTATGAAGAAAAAAAGTTCTGTCGCCTTTTTCGTCAAAGACAATAAAGTCGACGTCGCACAAATATAGTAGGGTCACAATCTTGGCAGCATCCGATCATGTTGTCTGAGGGCAAATGCGAAGTGTTTCAAGGAGTTGAGTGGTGGGCAGTGAGAGAATCGAACTCCCGACACGGGGCTTTTCAGGCCCCTGCTCTACCGACTGAGCTAACTGCCCATAATCTTAAACATTAAACTTTTATTGTCTGAAATGTCAAGAATTGCGACAGAGCCGGGTAGTGGGCTACTTTGTTTTTGCTCCGGATCAATTAGCCTTTAATTCTTTTTACTGGCATATATTGAAGATTGACCATTTCGCCATTTTTCGAAATGTGGGCAGGGCGATACCTGCCCACTGTTGAGGACTCAGGTGATCCGGAGCAAAAACAAAGTAGCCCACTACCAATTGTCGGGTAATAAAATGATGACTGTTTGCTATAATAATCCGGCGGGAAACGTGACCGTCAATTGAAACAGATGAATATCATTCGATATCTGAAAGTAGTGCCGAAAAGCGTCGTAGATTTTTTTAAAGACAGCGGGCTTTTGCTCGCGGGATCTTTGTCATATTCTTTCATGATGGCCCTCGTCCCGTTTTGCCTGATGCTGGTCTCATTTTTTGGTTATCTGTTAGGAGAAAATGAGGCGTTCCTCAGGTTTTTTTCGGCCAAACTGACGGGCTTTTTCCCAACGATCACTTTCAGGATAACAGGTGAAATCAAAAAAATTATTTCGTACCGCGGCCTCGGAACATTGACGCTCATGCTTTACGGGCTGCTGTCATTGCAGCTTTTGTCGACACTCGAAACAGCGGTCAACACGATTTTTAAAATACGCGGCAGCAGGACTTTTTTGATATCTCTTGTGCGCTCATTCTTTATTGTCACTCTTGTAATCGCTGTCATCATCCTGTCATTTGGCGCAACATCGGCCATATCTCTGCTGAAGTTGCTAAAGGAAGTATTCCCTGACATAAAGGTAGGCGCCATAGCAGGTTTCTTTATAGCTTATGTGGTCCCTTTTATGCTTGTCTTTCTGATTGTCGCTATTATGTACAAATTTCTTCCGCGCAAGAAA
>JADFXI010000101.1 GCA_015233655.1 Nitrospirota bacterium
CGTCTGAATGAGGAATTGTCATACCTATGGAAAACTAAACGTCCTGCCGTCACACAGGCTGTCGCCGAAGCCGCTGCAATGGGTGACAGATCAGAGAATGCGGAATATATTTATGGCAAGAAACAGTTGAGACAGATCGATGCGCGCATACGGTTCCTTTCAAAGAAATTGGGAGATCTGATTGTGGTGGACAGGATACCCTCTGACACATCAAAAGTGTTTTTTGGCGCATGGGTTGAGCTTGAGGATGACGGGGGGAACGTATACCGGTATCGCATCGTCGGGGCCGATGAATTTGATCCTGGCAAGGGCTTTATCAGCATTGATGCGCCCATGGCAAAAGCGTTATTACACAAGACAGAGGGTGACGAAGTCACCGTGAGCAGACCAAGCGGCACCACCACTTTTGTTGTAACATCCGTCCATTATTGAGGGCGGGTATGCAGCCGTTTTTTTTGAGGACAACAACACTGAAATGGTGTTAGTATAGTAGTAACTAAATTATGGATGGGTAAGATACGAATGAGCGATGAGACAAAAGATAAGCAGACAATGGATACGGTGAAGACGGGCGGACTGTGTTCCCATATGAGGATGTCCAATAAGGGAAAGACAGCTGAGTGCGATATGAAGGGCAAGGGGATGCACCCTAACGTCAAATTCGAGCGCAAGCCAAATGGGGAATTCATAACATTCGCATGGTTGAAGGCGAGGGACTGCGCCTACTATGACGGGGACCAGGAAGAGACGCTCGAAGAAGATTAAAAAAAAGGCGGGTCTGCCGACCCGCCTTTTTTTTTGTCTTATCCTATCCGCCTATTGTTTTACCACGTTGACGGCCTTTGGTCCTTTAGGTCCCTTTTCGACATCGAAAGAAACCTGCTCGCCTTCGGCGAGGGACTTAAAGCCATTTGCCACGATAGAGGTATGATGGACAAAAACATCGCTGCCATCCGCCGCTGTAATAAAACCAAATCCCTTTGAGTCATTGAACCACTTTACTGTTCCAGTCATAGTACTGTTGTTCTCCTTTGAATCGAAATAAAAAAACCACAAAGACAAAGTGTCCCGTGGTCATCTGCTGTGTAAATATCTGATAAAGCAAACCATACACCGTATCCAGTATGAATGATAGCATTAAAAAACAAACAAATCAACATTATTTTACAGGTGGGGTGCTTCAGGCCCATTTTCCCATTGCCCATACATTCGGCAAAAAGGTACTATACATGCTTGTCTTTATATTTCTTTAACCCGCTATGGACATATTACAGGAATTGAATCGCCTTAATCCCCGGCAACTCGAAGCCGTGCATTATACCGATGGCCCGCTTCTGCTCCTTGCCGGAGCAGGCTCCGGAAAAACAAGGGTGCTGACTGTCAGGACAGCTTATCTTATTCATAAAGGCACGCCGGCCGGCCAGGTCCTGGCGGTGACTTTTACGAACAAGGCCTCGCGTGAGATGAAGGGGCGGGTTTCTTCGATCCTCAAGGGGGTCGGGGATTACGATTCAAAGGCCGGCGGCAGGTATCCCGTGGTTTCCACCTTCCATTCCCTCTGCCTTAATATTTTGCGCCGGGAAATAGAGGCCCTCGGTTACCGTAAGGACTTTTCCATTTATGATACGTCGGACCAGCTCTCGCTCTTGAGAGGCATCCTGACCGAAGTGAAATTTGCTGATAAGGCCTTCAAGGTGGAAGATGTGCTCGAAAATATCAGCAGGTCTAAAAACGCCGTCTCAGCTAAGAGCGGTGTGTCGACGAGGCCCGATGAAAAAACGGCTGAGCTGGAAGCTATTTCGGAGTATCTATACCCTAAGTACCTTGAGACCTTGAAGTCCCTTAATGCCCTGGACTTTGATGACCTTATCCTTCTGACGCTCAAACTTTTCAGGGAGCATCCTGATACGCTGAAGAAATACCAGGACAGGTTCAGGTATATAATGGTTGACGAATACCAGGACACCAACCGCATGCAGTATGATTTTATCCGGCTCCTCGCGGGAGAGCGAAAGAACCTTTGCGTGGTGGGGGACGACGACCAGTCAATCTATGCCTGGCGGGGCGCGAGTCTCAATAACATTCTCGATTTCGAAAAAGATTTTCCTGGTGCTGCGGTGGTGCGGCTGGAGCAGAACTACCGCTCTTTCGGCAATATATTGAAGGCCGCCAACAGCGTTATCAAGAACAATAAACGGCGTATGACCAAGTCGCTTTGGACCGAACTTGGGGAAGGGCCCTCGGTAAAATTATATAAGGCCCCTGGGGCGGACGAAGAGGCCGATTGGGTAGCTGAACGCATACAGCAAGTCAGGTATGAAAAGAACCTCGCCTTCGAGGACTTTGCAGTAATTTACAGGGCCAATGTTTTTTCACGACAGTTCGAACAGGCGCTGAGGAGACTGCGCATGCCATATACAGTGGTGGGAGGCACGAGTTATTTTGAGTACAGGGAGGTCAAGGACCTCTCGGCGTATCTAAGAATAATAGGCAATCCTCTCGATGAACTGAGTCTGCTAAGAATAGCAAACACGCCTAGACGAGGGCTGGGGCCTACAACCCTCGGGACCCTTACGGACTATGCCAGGAGTAAGGGGACCACGCTGCTCGAAGCCCTCGGCAGGGCCGGCGAAATCGAAGGCCTTAACAGCAAGAGCGTTGAAGCCGCTAAGGGCCTGGCGGTCTTGCTGGAGAAGTATAAAGCTCTTTTCTCCCGGCAGAAGGGTATGTCTGAAACGCTGAGGGAGCTTGCAGGAGAGATCGGTTACCGCAACCATATTCAGGAACTCTTTAAGACCCCTGATGCGGTCTCGCAGCGTCTTCAGAATATTGAAGGATTCATCGAATCTCTTGCATATTACGAAAAGAGCGATGAATCGCCGACTCTGCAGGGATTTCTCGAGACGCTCGCTTTGACCGACCTGCTCAGGGACAAGGATGAACGGAACAAGAGCGGTGTCACCCTCACATCCTTTCACTCGGCAAAGGGACTCGAATTCCCTATAGTATTTATAGTGGGTGTGGAAGACGATGTCCTGCCCCACAAGAAATCCATATATGAGGCGGACGGTCTTGAGGAGGAGAGGCGGCTTTTCTACGTAGGAATGACACGCGCCATGAAAGAACTTTATATCTGCCATGCGGCAAACCGGGTCCGTTATGGCAAGAACGCTCCTTGTAATCCGTCGCGGTTTCTCGATGAACTGCCGCAAGAGGGGACTACGAGGATCGGCTGCGATGATGAAGATGACGGCATGGACGAGGAGGCCGCGGCGAAGCATTTTTTTTCAAACCTGAAGAACATATTGGGAGATTAAAAACTGAATGAAGCATATTTCGGCTATTGCTGAAGAACTTAAGATAAAAACCTGGCAGGTCGGCGCTGTGGCATCGATGCTCGAAGAGGGCGCGACAATACCCTTTATTGCGAGATATAGAAAGGAGGCTACCGGCAGCCTCGATGAGGTCGTAATCTCCGCCATCAGGGACAGGATCGAACAACTGAACGAACTCGACAAACGGCGCGACGTTATTTTGAAATCGTTGGAGGAGAGGGGGCTGCTTTCAGAGGAGTTGAAAGGAAAGATACTTGACTCCGGTTCTCTGAGCGTACTTGAGGATGTCTATCTGCCATACCGTCCAAAGAGACGCACGAAGGCAACGGCGGCGAAAGAGAAGGGCCTTGAGCCCCTTGCGGTAAAGATATTCGAGCAAAATGAGGTTGATTTGCAAAGCGCTGCATCTGCATTCATTGATGCCGAAAAGGGCATCGCTTCGGTCGAAGAAGCCCTGGCAGGAGCGCGGGACATTATCGCCGAATGGGTAAGCGAAGACCGGACGGCAAGGGAGAGAATGCGGGAGCTTTATTGGGCCAAAGGCGTTTTGAGGTCGAAAGTCATATCCGGAAAAGAAGATGAAGGTATCAAGTACAAGGACTATTACGAGTGGGAAGAGCCTGTATCAAAGGCGCCTGCGCACAGGGTCCTTGCCATTCGCCGCGGCGAGAGCGAAGGGTTTCTCATTCACAGGATAGTGCCGCCTGAAGATGAGGCAATCTCCATGCTCGATGCCCTTTTTGTAAGAGGGAATGCTCAGGCATCTGAGCAGGTGAAGACAGCTGTACATGACAGCTACAAGAGGCTGCTGTCTTTTTCCATTGAGGGCGAGATACGACTTGCCTCGAAAAAACTGGCAGATGCTGAAGCGATTCGGATCTTTGTTGAAAATCTCAGGCAGCTCTTGCTTGCCGCACCCCTCGGCGGAAAAAACATTCTGGCCCTTGACCCGGGATTCAGAACAGGCTGTAAACTGGTATGCCTGGACAGGCAGGGCAAACTGCTCCATAACGACACTGTCTTTCCTCACACTGGAGATAAGGGCGCCGGCGAGGCCGCAGCCAAGATACGGGAACTCTGCAGCAGGTTCGGCATAGAAGCCATTGCGATTGGAAACGGAACAGCTGGAAGGGAAACCGAGTCGTTTGTTAGAAATCTAGGTCTTCCGGGGGAAATCAACATTGTGATGGTTAATGAAAGCGGCGCGTCGATCTATTCGGCTTCGGATACGGCGCGTGAAGAGTTCCCGGACCATGATGTAACGGTACGGGGTGCAGTATCCATAGGACGCCGCCTGATGGACCCTCTGGCAGAACTGGTGAAGATCGAGCCCAGGTCGATCGGCGTAGGCCAATATCAGCATGACGTAGACCAGGCGGCGTTAAAGAAAAGCCTTGATGATGCGGTAATCAGTTGTGTTAACGGGGTAGGAGTGGAGGTAAACACGGCGAGCAAACAGCTGCTCACCTATGTTTCGGGGCTGGGGCCACAACTTGCAAAAGGCATTGTGGAGTACAGAAATGAACACGGTCCTTTTACGTCCCGTGAGGACCTCAAAAAGGTTCCGCGCCTCGGGCCCAAGGCATTTGAGCAGGCGGCAGGATTTCTCCGTATACCAAGGGGCGATAATCCCCTGGATGGGAGCGCAGTACATCCCGAAAGCTATCATATAATTGGAGACATGGCGCGCGATATTGGATGCACGGTAGACGACCTAATGAGGGATGAGGACCTTCGACGGAAGATAGAGCTTTCACGCTACGCGTCCGGCACGATCGGCATGCCTACGCTGAACGATATCATGACGGAACTGGCCAAGCCGGGACGGGATCCGCGGCAACAGTTTGAGGCCTTCAGGTTTGCCGAGGACATCGCGAAGATCGAGGACGTCAAACCCGGCATGAAGCTGCCAGGCATTGTAACAAATATAACTGCATTCGGGGTCTTTGTAGATATCGGTGTCCACCAGGACGGGCTCATTCATATAAGTGAACTCTCTGACAGATTCGTCAAGAACGCTGCCGAGGTGGTGAAGGTCAGCCAGAAGGTCATCGTAACCGTGCTCGACGTGGACCTCCAGCGGAAACGCATTCGTCTTTCGATGAAAAGCTCAAGGGCAATGGCAGAAGTTTCTTAACTCAGTTCATTGCAGCCGTTGCTATAAAGTACCCTATGTTCTTAAAATAAAACATGTGCGAATTTTGTACCGAACATGGCGATGGAAAGATATGGTACATGAACTCGAAGAACTATGCGCAGGACCTTGTCTCGGACCTGAATCGTCGAAAATACATGGAACGCTTTTTCGAGACGACGATCAAAGACGGTTTCGAGACACTCGGAAGACTTGAGGCCCTTTTCAGAAAAAAGGGCCGCCTGCCCGGAGCCTTGAAGAGTGCAATGGAAGCGAGGGCCAGGGTCGAGCATTTCGGGCAGGTGCTTCCAATTGAAGAAATCAGGGAATTGATAGCGAGGGCCGATACAGTGGTCCGGATGCCCTGCGCCTGCCGCTGGACGGCCCGGAAAGAAGAGAAGAGGTGCTGCTACGGTATTGCGTTCGGTCCGGAGCCCTGGTATGCGAATGTCGACATGAAGTATTTCGGAAAGGCCCCGGACGCCGGACTTGAAGCGCTCACGAGAGAAAATGCGATAAGACAGATGGAGGAGATGGAAGAACAGGGGGCTGTCCATACCATCTGGACCTTAATGACGCCGTTTATAGGGGCGGTCTGCAACTGCTCTCTCGACGGGTGTCTGGCCTTGCGTACACTGTCGGGCATTGGCGTGGAGACCCTGGCAAGGGCCGAATACTTCGCACGCGTGGATGAAGGGCTTTGCACCGGATGCGGCCTTTGCAGTCAGGGCTGCCAGTTCGGCGCTATAAGTGCGAAGCAAGC
This sequence comes from Nitrospirota bacterium, assembly GCA_015233655.1. Lineage (GTDB taxonomy): Bacteria > Nitrospirota > Thermodesulfovibrionia > Thermodesulfovibrionales > Dissulfurispiraceae > JADFXI01. The sequence goes on from JADFXI010000101.1 coordinate 6,233, forward strand.
GCACGGCAGGGACATCGCGGTCATCGAGCCCGGCAAATGTTTTGGCTGCGGACTCTGCCGCAGGACATGCGATGCCGGAGCTATCTCGCTGGAACGGAGATAGTAGATGCCGTGCAAGTCTCTAAATAAATAAAACAGTCGGCAGCTGATTACTCAACAATTATTTTTCCTGCCATCCCTTCGTGGCCGTCTCCGCAGAAGATGTCGCAATGAAAGTCATAGGTGCCTGCTTTTGGAACAACAAGACGCACCCGCGTAACTTTCCCCGGCTCGATTGTGGCGCGCATTCCATCTAAATCGGGGATGGTGAAACCATGTATTCTGTCCAGAGAGGTAAACTCCAAAACCACCGGAATGCCCTTCTTTATCCTGATTTCGTTAGGTGAGTATTCAAACTTTTTCGCCGTTACCTTTATGACCTGTTCCGTCTGCTCTTCCGCGTAGGCATTTGCGACAATAGCTGAAATGCATATCAGCATCAAGATACACGCGAGTCGGACCCTGTTCCGTGCTGGTTTCATCGTTCTATCCTTTCTTAATCGGGAATTCAGTCAGTGAATATTCTTTCTCACCCTTGGCCTCTATGCTGCGGTAACCCAATCCTTTATAGGGCTCGGCAGGGTCCCAGGCAATCGGAACGCGTTTGGGGACAGAGCCCGGCGCAGGCAATGGAAGCATCATGCCTTTGGCAGCATGGTGCGGAATCTGTCCGGTCATATGGTGATGTTCCTGATGAATATGTCCGTAGAAAACGGTCACATTTTTATAGGGCGTCAGGAGATCTATGGCTTTGGCCCCATCGCGGGTCCACCAGTCCCATTGCGGATAAAGATTAAAAAGCGGGCGGTGCGTCAAAACCACAATCCGCGAATCTTTATCAAGAGGCTTCAAGGTATCACTTAACCATTGCAACTGGGGATCCCCGATGCTTGAGGTCGGGTCTGAAACATTGTCTACGACTATGAAGTGCACGCCTTTGTGGTCGAAAGTGTAGTGGGTCTTTCCGAAAAATTCCTGGTAAGCTTCACCGTTATCGAGGCCGGCATCATGTTCGCCCGCCATGAGCTTAATGTTTTTCACCTTGAGTTCGTTTATGATATCGCGCACTTCTCCCATGCGTTTTCTGCGTTCTTTAGCGTCATCGGTTGTGTGAGTCAAGTCGCCGGTGAAAATTATAAAGTCAGGCTGCGTCTCGAGACTGTTAACGGCAGCAATGGCCGTTTTCAAGGTTGTTGTCGCAAACGGGTTTATTTTCGGGTCATTGAATCCCCAATGAGTATCGGACAACTGGAGAAAAAAGAAATCACCCTGACTCTTCCCTTTAGTGGCCGCTCCCGCCAAATTGTGCGGACCCAGGACGAAGACAGCGCCGCCTATGCCTGCAAGTTTTAGAAAATCCCTCCTGTTTATTCTCATGGTTTTCTCCTTCTGAAGGCTTTGAAATGGGCTTAATGCTTCTGGTTAGTTTTTATCATAAACAGGTGCGGTTGTCAAGGCCGGGCCGGCACGTCGCGGACAGAGATTAATCTGTGCTTTAGTTCTCTTTTTCTGTTAGAATCTTATAGATTATGAAAGGACGCACATGGCCACGCTGAGCTATATCTGGAAACGCATAGAGAGCAAGAGGAATGACTTTCGCTTCTATGATTTCTCCCAGACAGAGAGCAATGCCCTGGCCGCTTTCTTCGATCTGGCCCAGGAATTCAATAGCATCGAGGATTTTTATTTTCTTTGCACGGCCGTCCCCAAGGCCTTTTTTGATCTTGAAGCCAGGCTCTATGTCATGGAGCCCAAGATGAACGGTTTGGCACTTGTGGCCAAGACCGAAGAGGAAGGACCGGCCTTGCACACGCCGCCACCTTCCTACCTGATGCCCGGCGAGCGTCCCTATCGTACCGGCAGCGGCAGCCTGGCGCTCACAATACGAGGGAAAAAATTTCTGATCGACCTGCTCCCATTTAAGACAAGGGACAATGTGCTCGGTCTTCTCGAAATTTATCCTGATAAGAGCGTGGACCCCCATCGAGAACTTTTTTTCGAAAAATACGCAAACAGGATCGGGTTTAACATTCATAATCGTTTTCTTTTCGAGAAAAACATCGAGCACCTGAAATTCATCAAGTCCCTGGTCGCTGATATCGAGCACAACATTATCGTCCCAAATATGGTATACAAACTTTTTCTGAGGCGGCTGAAGGGCAAGATTGCGAAGAACGTGGAAATCGAGCGTCTCTTTAAAACGCTTACGGTTGAGGGACAATGCGACAAAGGCCATGTTGAGAGCGTCCTTGCAGAACTTATAGACGTTAACCAGGGGCTGACCGAGGAGTTCGAAAACATTGACGAACATTACCGCAATATGAGCCTGTTCCTCGAAACCCTCCTGCGCAGGAGCCATTTTGACCAGGGCCGTCTGACACTGCGCACCACGCCCTGCAATATCAGGCAGGATGTGGTCCGTCCCCAACTTGAGCGGTTTATAGACCATTTTAAAGAGATGAGCATCGCAATAGACGATGAATTCGGCGGTCTTCCGAGTGAAGAGATCGTTAGTGTCGTGGATGTCGGGCTTGTCGCTCAGGTATACGCAAACTTTTTTTCAAATGCCCTCAAATACGCCAGGGAGGTCGTCACGGAGAACGGCGAGAAGAAAAAATACATGTCTTACGGACGCGAGATCCTCAAAGATTATTTCGGTCAGGGCAAGGACGGCGTGAAATATAACGTATTTAGCACAGGGCCGCACATCGACCCGGCTGAACGGGAAAAGATCTTCGATGAAGGCTACCGCGGCTCGAATGCCGTTGAAAGGCCCGGTACAGGGCACGGCCTTACCTTTGTAAAAAATGCAGTCGAGATACATGGGGGAGTGGTGGGCTACGAGGCGACGCAATACGGCAACAACTTTTATTTTATATTTCCGAAGACAGGCGAAATGGCCCGAAATGAAAAGTAAAGTGACCGAAAAGAGAATAGATCACTCGGGTCTTTTTTTTCTGCCATATGTTAAAATCAGTGATTGATATTGTGAGACTCAGCATAAGGCGCGAGTTTGCGGAATTGATATGGATCGCATAGATATTGGCGAGTTAGACATGCTTTCAGACGGTTTGAACTGCTCCAAGGGAAGGTCATGTTATGGGTCCGGTTTTACCAATCTTTGCAAGGTTGAAGATATAGGGTTGCAGCATTCTTATGTCTGCCTTGAGAGCAGGCCTTATACACAGGAGTGTTCATTTGCCGTACCCTTCGGTGACAGGCACTTTTGCAAATGCCCCGTACGCATTCATATCATCAGGAAATACAGGAAGTAAACAAGAACTTTCCGATAGCTGCGCATCAGATGCAAACCACAATAAATGTTTTTCGGGGGGAATGTTCGCATGAAAGACGAAGAGAGTCCTTCAGTCCAAATATATGCTGATGGCGCCTGCAGCGGCAATCCGGGTGTCGGCGGCTTTGGCGCCGTCTTGAGATGGGGAACAAAAGAAATGGAGTTGTCCGGCAGCGAGGAGATGACTACCAATAACCGGATGGAGATGCTCGCCATTATTACCGCTCTTGAGTCCCTTAAGAAGCCGTGCAGGGTCAGGGTCATCACCGATTCAAACTATGTGGTCAAGGGAATGACAAACTGGCTTGCGAAATGGATGAAGAACAACTGGAAGAATTCCGAGAAAAAAGATGTGCTGAATAAGGACCTCTGGGTCAGGCTTATTAATGCGTCACATATACATGAAATGGAATGGGAGTGGATCAAAGGACACAACGGGCATATTGAAAATGAACGGTGCGACCTGCTCGCCCGTAATGCCATAAAGAAATGCAGGGAGTGCATGCAGCGTGGATAGGCCTGAGCTGCTCGCTCCGGCAGGCGATTTTGAAAAGCTCAGGACAGCCATCCATTACGGGGCTGACGCTGTATACCTCGGTGACTCCAGATTCAGTCTGAGAGGCAAGGCCGGGAACTTCGATGACGGTGAGTTGCGCGCTGCGGTTGCCTATGCGCGTGAGCAGGGAGTCCGTGTTTACGTAACTGCCAATATTTTCCCTCACAACATTGACCTGCCCGCAGCAGAAAAACATGCGGAGCGGCTTGAAGAGATCGCACCCGATGCAGTTATCGTGTCGGACCCCGGACTTTTTACCCTCTTCAAAAAGAAGGCACCGTCCCTGCCGCTTCATGTCAGCACTCAGGCAAATATAACCAATTACGCCGCAGCGCGGTTTTGGGAAGACCTTGGAGCGACTCGGCTTGTGCTGTCCAGGGAGTTGTCTCTGGAGGAGATAAGAGAAATCAGGCAGAAGACTTCAGTCGAGCTTGAGGTATTCGTCCATGGTTCGATTTGCATATCTTATTCAGGGCGGTGTTATATCAGCAGTTTTCTTGCTAACCGCGGGGCCAATACCGGCGAATGCACTAATTCCTGCAGATGGAACTATGCTTTGGTGGAAGAAAAGCGCCCGGGGCAGTATTTCCCTGTTTTTGAGGACAGCCGGGGCACATATCTTATGAGTTCAAGAGACCTTTGCATGCTGCCTCATCTCTCTCTTCTTTCTGAAGCCGGAGTCGACAGTTTCAAGATCGAAGGCAGGATGAAAGGCGTCAATTATGTGGCCGGCGTAGTGAAGGTTTACCGGGAGGCCATAGATTCAATTAATGCCGACCAGCTCTTTTCCGTGCAACAAAGATGGGCCGAAGAACTGTCTATGTTCAGCAGCAGGGGATATACCACGGGCATGTTTTTTGGAAAGCAGCCTGACGGAGATTATAATTTTGACGGCGAAAGTTACCGCATGAGCCATGAACTGGTCGGCGTTGTAATGGAT
>JADFXI010000102.1 GCA_015233655.1 Nitrospirota bacterium
TGGGGACGGACGTTACCATCATTGAACTTATGGCCGGGGCCTTGTCCACAGAAGACCGCGAAATATCGGAGTTACTCGAAAGAGAATTTAAAAAGAAAAAAATCAGGCTGATGACCGGTGTAAGAGTAAATAAAGTGGAAAGTCTCGATGACGGCGTCCGTATATCCCTTGACACCGGTGCGGAGGTAGTTGCCGAGAAGCTTCTTGTTTCAATAGGCAGGGCGTTGAATAGCGAAAACCTGGGAATCGAGGCCTTGGGAATCCATAAAGGCCCAAAAGGTGAAATAGTTGTTGACGACAGAATGGAGACAAACATAGCTGGAATTTATGCCGTCGGGGACGTTACCGGGGAGCCGCTTCTCGCCCATGTGGCCTCGAAAGAAGGGATAGTAGCGGCCTCCAACGCCTGCGGCATAGCTGCAAAGATGGACTATTCTGTGGTGCCGGCAGGCATTTTCACCTCTCCTGAAATCGGTTCGGTCGGCCTCAGAGAGCACCAGGCGGCTGAGAGAGGCATTAACATAAAGATCGGCCGCTTTCAGTTCAGAACTCTCGGCAAGGCACATGCAATTGGAGAAACTACAGGATTGGTCAAGATTATCGCTGATGCCGGTACGGACAAAGTCCTCGGTATGCATATCATAGGTCCCCACGCTTCAGACCTTGTTCATGAAGGTGCGGTGGCCATGCATGGCGGAATGACGGCCTCGGCAGTAGCGGATATGATTCATGCCCATCCCACGCTCGCCGAAGGAATCATGGAAGCCGCGGCGGATGCCGACAACATGGCAATACATGTAATGAAGCAGTGAATAGAGATTGAAAATTAACCACAGAGTGCGCAGAGGAGTCTTTATTACATAAAAGCTCATAAAGTCTTTCAGAGTGCTCAGAGCATTTCTCTGTGTCCTCTGTGGTTAATTTTGGATATTATTAATTCTTGCTAAGGAGGTTTTTATGGGTGAGATTCTGCAGATTCATGCATCAGAGGTCATTGATTCGAGAGGAAACCCCACTGTTGCAGTAGATGTATTACTTGACAGCGGAGCGACAGGCCGCGCAATCGTGCCGTCAGGCGCGTCTACCGGGTCGAGAGAGGCACTGGAGTTGCGGGACGGAGATAAAAAACGGTTTCATGGCAAAGGTGTCCTCAAAGCTGTCAAGAACATATCGGACAAGATAGCGCCTCAGTTGATCGGCCTTGAATCTTCGGAGCAGGGCCTCATAGATATGGCCATGATAAAGCTCGACGGCACCGAAAATAAAACGAAGCTCGGGGCGAATTCAATTCTTGGCGTGTCCATGGCCGTATGCAGGGCTTCAGCGAATGAGCTGGGTCTTCCTCTTTACCAATATCTCGGCGGATGCAATGCAAGGGAACTGCCTGTCCCGATGATGAACATCATCAATGGCGGCGCTCACGCCGATAACAACCTCGACATACAAGAATTTATGATCATGCCTGCAGGCTTTGATACATTTGCCTCGGCGCTAAGGGCCGGGGCCGAGATATTTCATTCCCTCAAGTCTCTTCTCAAGAAGAAAGGCCTCAACACGGCTGTGGGTGACGAGGGCGGTTTTGCGCCGAACCTGAAGACTAACGAAGAAGCGATTACCATAATTATCCAGGCCATCAAGGACAGCGGCTATGCGCCCGGTAAAGAAGTCTTTCTATCGCTCGATGTGGCGTCATCGGAATTATTCGACAAGGGCAAGTATACCTTCGAGGGGAAAAAGCTGACATCAGGCGAACTGACTGCGTACTACGAGAATTTAGTGAAGAAATACCCCATCATGTCTATCGAAGACGGGATGGCTGAAAACGATTGGGATGGCTGGAAACAGCTTACAAAGAGTCTCGGCGGGAAAATACAGTTGGTCGGCGACGACATTTTTGTAACAAACACTAAGATCCTCAAAGAAGGAATTGCTAAGAATATCGCCAATTCCATCCTTATAAAGCTTAACCAGATCGGCACAGTGACCGAGACACTCGATGCAATAGAGATGGCAAAGAAAGCCCGCTACACAGCCGTGATCTCTCACCGTTCAGGAGAGACCGAAGATACGACGATTGCAGATCTTGCCGTGGGCTGTAATACCGGTTTCATCAAGACAGGTTCATTATCGAGAACAGAAAGAATCGCAAAATACAACCGACTTCTCGAAATAGAGGAAGAACTGGGCGTGACAGCACGCTTCAGGGGACTCAATGCGTTTTACAATATAGCCGCCATGCATTGATTTTTGTCTCCGGAACGTATAACATAGAAGAAAAAAATAAGGGGTTTTTAATTTTTCTTTTATGTCTATGAAGGCCAGAATACAGACGAGAAATCTCAGGCAGCAGGTAACTTTCGAGAGGAAGCGGAGGAACCTGATATTTTTCACTGTCGTTTCTCTTGCCGTCCTTTATATGCTTTTTGCAGTAGTGTTCGGAAACATGGGATTGCTGAAATACAGATCACTTACGAAGATAAAAAGCAGGCTCGATACAGAGATAGTCTCACTCGATAAAGAAAACAATGCATTGAAAACGCATGTTGACTCTCTGAAGAACGATAACTACTACATAGAAAAATACGCCCGCGAAGAATACGGGCTGGCCCGGCCTAACGAGTACATATTCCAGTTTAAAGACGATGGGCGCTAAAAAGCTTTCCATTGCCTTCCTGTGGCACATGCACCAGCCTTATTACAAAGATCCTTTCACGAGCGTTTACAGGCTCCCCTGGGTGCGGCTGCACGGAGTAAAAGACTACCTTGACATGTTGTCTATCCTTAACGAGTTTCCCGCCATACGTCAAACCTTCAACCTTGTTCCGTCACTGCTTGCACAGCTCGCCGATTATACCGACAACGGGGCCATGGATACCTATCTTGCAGTGACCCTGAAAAGCCCTTCCGACCTGTCCGAGGCGGAAAAGCAGTTTATAATCGGAAACTTTTTTTATGCCAACTGGGACACGATGATAAAGCCCTATCCACGCTATTATGAGTTGCTCGTCAAGAGAGGGTTCAGGTTTACAAAGAGCGATATTTTGCGTGCCTCGCGTTATTTTGACGAACATGACATCAGAGACCTGCAGGTATTATTTAACCTGGCCTGGATTGACCCTATGTTCAAAAACAGCGACCCTTTTCTGCTTGGACTGATAAAAAAGGGAAAAGATTTTACAGAAGAGGACAAACATCTTCTCATAGACAAACAGATGGAAATATTGCGGAGAATTATTCCCGAATATAAAAGAATGGGCGACAGCGGGCAGGTCGAACTTTCCGTAACTCCGTTCTACCACCCTATTCTTCCCTTGCTCTGGGACACAAACAGCGCACGGATAGCAATGCCGCAGGTCAACCTCCCTAAAAAAAGGTTTTCTCATCCCGAAGATGCCGTCAAGCAGATCGAAATGGCAGTCTCTTATTTTGACCGGGTATTCGGCAGGAAGCCTGCGGGCATGTGGCCTTCGGAAGGTTCTGTGAGCGAAGATGTTGTAAGGGCGATAGGCAATGCTGGTATTAAATGGATTGCCACCGATGAAGAGGTGCTTGCCCGCTCTCTTAACAGATCATTCAGGAGTCCGGAAGGCTATCTGACCGATGCTGCCACTCTGTACCGTATGCATCAATTCAGCGGGGTTTCCATGCTCTTCAGGGACCACAGACTTTCGGACCTTATCGGATTTACCTATTCCGGCTGGAATGCCGAAAAAGCCGTCGCGGACTTTATCGGCAAACTGGCCGACATTCGCAACTCCCTTCCCGGCGACAGGCCCTACCTGGTGCCTGTAATCCTGGATGGAGAGAATGCCTGGGAATACTTTGTCAATGACGGCCATGATTTCCTTGCAGGACTCTACCGCGCCCTGAGCAATGACGACCGTTTCAGGACCGTGACTGTTTCCGATTTTATTAATGAACAGGGCGCAGGCGACACTCTCCATCGCTTGCATGCCGGCTCGTGGATAAACGCCAATTTCGGCATATGGCTGGGTCATGAGGAAGACAACATGGCATGGGACTATCTTTCACAGACCAGGGATGATCTGGAATCGTTTGCCAGGGCAAACCCGACAGTCGACCTCTCTGAAGCCTGGACCTCCGTATACGCGGCGGAAGGCAGTGATTGGAACTGGTGGTACGGGGACGAACACACTACGGAGACACAGGAAGACTTTGACGAACTCTTCAGAAACCACCTGATGAAGGTGTATAAAGTAATGGGGAAAGATGTCCCTCCTCAGCTTCATATTCCAATACTTATTGAGGACAGGAGCATAGTGCCTGTGACGCAGGCCAGGGGATTTATAAGGCCAAAGATCGACGGAACAGAAACCAGCTACTATGAATGGAACCAGGCCGCTTTTATAGACGTTAAGCGGTCAGGCGGCAGCATGCACAGGTCAGAGAGCATTATCGCCTCGCTCCATTACGGTTTTGACAAAGACAATTTCTACCTGCGCATTGACCCTAAAGTCCCTTTTGCTGAAATGCAGGAAAAAAACATTATTCATGTAGACATAGTCAAACCCTTCACTTTCAGGATCGTTTTTGATATCGGCAAAGGTCAGAACGGCGCGGTACTGTATGAGAAAATCAACGAGGAATGGAAAGAAGTGAAATCGCTTCAGGACGCCGCTGCCGTCGACATATTTGAGCTCGGCATTCCTTTTTCCGACTTAAAATCGAAAGAAAACGACGAGATCAACTTTTCCATAGATATAATGCGGAACGGCGATGAGGTCGAACGCTGCCCGTGGCGCGGATATATTACCGTCACAGTACCTTCACCCTATTACGAAACGATAATGTGGTACTGAAAAAGAAGGGATACGCCCTTACCAATAGCCATTTACCCCGCCACCTATATGTGTATATTATATCGTATCCATGAACCCTCTTATTAATGAGTTAAAAGACTTCGCAACGAAAAAGCACATAGCTGACAATGTCTATATCGTCGGCGGTGCTGTGCGTGATATGCTCTCGGGAGTTGACACAAAAGATATCGATCTTGCAGTGGCTGGAGATGCCCTCAAGATATCAAAGGAGTTCGCTGAGGCTTCGGCCGGCACCTACGTCTTGCTTGACAGCGAATTCATGACAGCACGGGTAGTAAAGGACTCCTTTTCCCTGGACATTTCCGCCATGAGAGGAGACTCTATAATCTCGGACCTCTCGCAACGCGATATTACCATTAACGCTATGGCCCAGCCGTTGCTTGCATTGCAGTCAAGGGACCATATAATTGATCCTTTCGGCGGACATGCTGATCTTCAGTCCGGCATAATCAGGATGGTTTCCGTGAAGAACCTCATCAGCGACCCATTGCGTATCCTTCGAATCTATCGTTTCTCAGCTGCTCTGCACTCCCGGATCGAAAAAGAGACCAGCCATTCCGTAAAGAAGCATGGAGAATTACTTAAGGGCGTGGCTGTGGAGAGAATTGCAGAGGAATTGCGTAACATAACGGCCCTCCCTGATTCTCACAAAATAATGGATGTCATGGAAGAAAACAACATTGTGACAGTCTTGTTCCCGGAATTCCAGGGCCTGCACGGCATCAGCATCAGGCAGGGGATTGAATGCTGGCGTCGGGGCGAGGTTATACTTGGAAATCCGGACCGTTATTTCCCGGGCCGGGGACCAAACTTTTCCGCTTATTTCAAGTCGCGAGGAAGAGTGACGTGCCTGAAGCTGGCCGAACTTTTCTCCGGAGATTCAGTCGCGCAGAAAGCCGCTCTAAGGCTCAAGATGTCAAGAAAAGAGGCTGGTCTCATTGTCGGCATCTCCACCGGATACAAAAACCTGGTCTCTCTCTTTCGCACCGGCTCCGGAAAAACGGAACTGCTCAGATTTCTGAAAGACACTCAGGACGACTTCTATCCTATAGCAGTCCTCGCTGTTTCACTCGACGACGCCTTCATCGATTTATGCAACTGGGCATTTTCGCTCTACATCGACGAAGTCATCCCGCGCCTGGGTCGCCTCAGACTGATTACCGGTGATGACCTCATAAGAGAATTCGGCCTGTCGCCTTCCCCTCAGTTCAAACGCATACTGTCGCTGCTTGAAGATGACATACTGCTTGGCAAGGTCAGCACAAGGGAAGAAGCATTGAGAGCGGTCAGCGAGGTCCTTGCAAAAGACCGATGACCTGAAACGTCATTTCCCTGTTTTCTCCCACCGCATGGCCTTGTCGTATTCCCTGAAAAGGCGTTCCCGCTCTCTGAATTCACGGGTATGGACAGCGCGCCTTCCGTTCTTCTTAAGTATTCCAATAGCGGCATGCAGCATTTCATGGTAAACTACAAAATCCACGTAGTAGGAAGGGACCGCGTTCTTGTCCAGGACAGGATTGATGCGTATCAGATCGGTCAGATTGCTATAGCTGCCAAGGGTCCGTTTGCGTACGGCCCTTTTCGAACTCCCAATCCCCCATGTTATTACAGAATCAAGCTTTCCATCGAAATATTCCCAGTTGAGCCGTTGGAAAATGGCGTTCAGATCGTAATATTTGCCCCGGGTCTTTGCTAGAAAAGATCTCGGCTTGCGACTGATTGAGCCGCACATATCATTTACAAAGGCCCTGAACCTTTTCAGGGTCCCCTTGCCGAGCTTTATAAATAATGCAATCTCCCGTAATGTTTCATAATCGGCGCCGAGAAATATCCGCTGCAATCTCACCAGCAATACGTCGCCCTCTTTCCTCACAGATAGCATACTGGAGGCATTATCGGTAAGCACAAGCCTGACACTTGCCCCAGCCGTCTTCTCAAAGACACTGACAAGAAAGTCCTTGTCATGCTGAAAAGCGAGAGAAAGCTGTGCCTGGTTGACGCTCATTTTCTTAACGGCCATAATATTAATTATACCATCAACATATCGCCTCAAGGATGTGATAATATTAATCGTTGATAGTTACCTGGATGGAGGTATTTTATGCCGGAATTGCGCCTGAACATGATAACGAGGGAATGGGTAATAGTTGCCAAAGACAAATTGAAGAAACCGGAAAATTTTATTAAACCCGACGGCAAGCGGAAACACCCCGCTTATCTCGATATCTGCCCGTTCTGTCCGGGCAACGAAGAGAAGTCGCCTGGCGAAGTATATCGCATACATGACGAAAGCGGATGGAAGATAAGGGCCATACTCAATAAGTTTTCTATACTTTCACAGAACGGCGAACGCCAAAGGGTGAACACCGGACTGAAAAAAAGCGTTAACGGCGTCGGGATACATGAAGTAGTTATCGATACTCCCTTTCACAATCAGATAATGGCTACTATGACTGTCGATCACTTGAAAGAAGTAGTCCAGACCTTCAAGGAGCGCATGTTTGCGCTATATGAAGACCCCAGAGTGGAATATGTCATTATTTTTAAGAACAGCGGACATGATTCCGGCACGCCGGTCGAACATTCAATCTCACAAATAGTAGGGATGCCGATAACTCCGCTGGAAGTCCGCGCAAGGACCGAGAACCAGATGAGATTTTTCGATGACACCGGCGAATGTCTGCTCTGCAAGACGCTGAGTGATGAGCTTAACGACGGTTTGAGGGTCGTCTGTAATACCGACCATTTTCTTTCGTTTGTTCCGTACGCCGCCCTGTCGCCCTTTCATTTGTGGGTATTTCCAAAGAGACATTCAGGCACATTTACGGGTATCCGCTCCGATGAAATGTGGGACCTCGCCCTGAACCTGAAAACAACAATGGCCAAAGTTTACTACGGACTGGAGAACCCCGATTTCAACTTCGTATTGCGCTCCGGCCGGCCGAGCAACTGTGATTCAGAATACATGCACTGGTATATCAGCCTCGTACCCCGGGTCTCCACTCTGACAGGATTTGAACTCGGCACCGGCATGTTCATAAATCCACTGGCTCCGGAAGAAAGCGCCAATTTTCTGCGCCGGGTCAGGATACCGGAGCATGCCGTATGAAAGTTGCGTTGATTCAGCTTGACAGCGTATGGGAATCAAAAAAGGAAAACTTTGAAAAAGCGGCCGTCTATACAGAGAAAGCGGCTGCCGAAAAGTGCGATGTCATCGTTTTCCCTGAATTATTCGCTACAGGCTTTTCTATGAATATACAGGTTGTCGCCGAAAACGGGTATGGCGAAACAGCGTCATTTCTATCGGCGCTTGCCAGGCGCAACTCTATCAATCTCATCGCCGGGTTGGCCATGAAGCCCCCCGGAGACGGGCGGGTCAGAAACATGGCGGTCGTATTTGACAGGAAAGGACGGCCTGATGCGACATATACGAAAATGCATTCATTCCCGCTGTCAGAGGAAACAGAAAAATTTGTCGAAGGACCCGGCACGGTAGTTTTTAACATTGATGCTATGCCGTCGAGCGTATTTATCTGTTATGACTTGAGGTTCCCTGAGCTTTTCAGGGACGTCGCCCCGCGTGTGCAGGCGATATTTGTAATAGCCAACTGGCCTTCGGAGAGAAAAGAACAGTGGGAAACCCTGCTGAGAGCGCGCGCGATAGAAAACCAGTGTTTTGTTATTGGAGTAAACCGCACCGGGATTGACGGCAACGGCATCGGGTATCCTGGCTCTTCCGGCATTTTTGGTCCGGCTGGAAATATCATATGCACGGGTAATGCCACTGAAGAATTCATATCAGGGAAATTCGACCCGTATGAAACAGACAGGCTGCGCGACGCCTTCCCTTTTCTTAAAGATATGAAACAGGTCCGAATGGCTGCTACCTACCCAACACTTTCTTAACTATTTTCCCTTTTTCATCAATCACCATTGTATGCTTGACACCCGACTAGACTTTTTTCATTTTATTAGCCATTTTGGCGTTGTTATTACACTTTGCACATACCTCAATCCCCGCTGGTCTGCAACACATTAATCTATTCTTCGAAACATATTTCCAGAAAGAAGCTCCCCGCACTCGTCTCAAACGGTATGCAAATGATTTTTCCGTTTGTTTTATGAAATACCATGTGATTTTTCCCTGCTACCATAGACGGGATAGCCATCTCGAATTTATACCCTTTTTCTGAAAGCAATGCCTTGGCGCCCCCGCATATCATATTGGTAATCTCACCAACACAATCCACCAATTCGTCGCTGATTTTCTCTGCCTTTTCCCCGAGCATTTGAGAGTATATATGCAATATGGCTGGTTCAGTAAATGTTATAGCCAAGCTTCCCTTGGCCTGCGCGCCTCTCATCCCAACAATCCCGGTGACATCACCTTTTGCGCTTTTATCGCTTTTCACAAAAGGCTTACCAGGCTTTGCGTCAGTCTGAGCCATTGTCTTCATCACATTGATTGTGCTGACCAAAAAAGGATTCATAAACTCGACATTCATAGTTGACCCACCTGTACTATTGCTTTTAATTACTGCACGACGACCTCGGTAAAATAGATGCTCTTCACCGCCTTATCTCCCAAAACACTGTTTATCCGGTCGATAAGCTCTTCCTTGAGTTGCATTCTTCCTTCTGGAGACGTGATATCCTGAGCCGTTTTAGAGGTGACGCAAGTGATCACCACATCCCTTATCTGTCCATTCTTTGCTTTTGCTTTATCAGCCAGGGCTGGTGATGAAAGATCGAGACAAATCCCCAGCTTTGCAAACCTATAGCCTGTAGGGCTACTGACATTTACAACAAAAGGGTCCAGTTGCACCAGAGAGGTCTCTGCCTTCTTCCCCTCTCCTTCTCCATGCTTGCCTTCTTCATTCGCAAATATGGGAGGAATGCTGACAATAAGACACAAGAACAATCCTGCAACTGCACCTGCAAATTTCATGGGCATCCCCTCAATAGTCTTTTAGTCAGATGTCACTATCAGTTTCATTCTGTTACTGAAATACAACTTAATAGTCTGCTGATTCATATTTTTATGAACTCACTCCCCCCTCAAAGCATCTTTGTCTCACTCAGTGAGATCTTTTGTGTTTATAAGCAAAACGACACTTCGGCATGCTATGGCTAATTTTTTAGAGCAATATTCGTACCTATATGTAACATACCATAATTAAAAGATATTTATTGTGACACTCTGTAAAGTTGGAAATATTCCAATGTAAAATTGGACCATTCCGACATTCAATGTCGGGATAGTCAACAGGTGAAGTACAACTTACGGGGAATATTAATGGAAGAGAAACGCATGAGGTTGAAAAGCGTTGGGACGATTTTGAGACAAAGCTATGATAGCCTTGGCGATTTTTGACGGTTTGTTGCCGGGGTAAGATCGGGGTATTATAATGTTCTGAAAAGATTACACTCATCACAGCGTTTCAAGCTGCATATCCGCGCGATCCCCTGATGACAAAGGGCAAAGTCGTACTTAAGAGGGTCCTCAGGGTCCATTTTTTTCAGCGACTCAGTAATTTCGACAGCTGTTTTCCAATCACCTGAGGACCTGCTCGTAAACCCCAGGCACCGTGAAATACGTGCTATATGCACATCAAGCGGTATTACAAGCCTGTTTTTAGGCATTCCCTTCCATATGCCGAAATCAATGTCCCGGTCACGTATCATCCATCTCAAAAACATATTCATACGCTTGCACGCGCTGCCACGCGCAGGCGATGGAAAAAACTGCTCGAACCCTTTAGGTTTAACGCCATCTCCATATACTGCGGCAGTGTCGATGCCGAGTAACGTCTCTGTCATCCCGGTCAGACCGGCCTCTATCGAGGTGTCGCTGCCTCTGTAGTGACTTTTGAAAACAGACTCGATGCTGCCATGCTTTCTGAGAGTCTCGCCCAGGACATAAAGGAGACATACAATATCTTCGTTCCTGTTGAAACGATATCGCAAACCAGCGAACAGTTCTCTCTTCTTGCAAATATCCTGATCAAGAAGAAAATCATGGGGACTTGGGTCCATTACGTTCAGGATGGACCTGATAACCGGCTTGAACAGGTCCACCTTGCCATACGCAAAGCAGGCTGCGATAAAACCGCTAATCTCGATGTCTTCAGGTC
>JADFXI010000103.1 GCA_015233655.1 Nitrospirota bacterium
CTGAAAAGAAGAAGTTTCATTATGCCTGATTATCAGCGCTTAGGGTCTCACTCAATCGAACGCAACATAAGAACGATCTTATTCTTCAACGGGGTTAGTTTCTCGGTAATAATCTGCCACACAATTTTATGGTCAAAACTCAAAGGGAAAGGTTTAGGGTTTAAATTCAGAAGGCAGTATAGTATTGGCAGATTTATCGTAGATTTCTATTGCCCTGCATTGAAACTGGCAATAGAAATTGACGGTAACTCTCACTATACAGAGGCAGCGAACATAAGTGATAGGGCGCGGGAAGAAATAATAGAGAGGTATGGTTGTGTTTTTTTGCGTTTTACCAATCAAGAAATTTATGAAAATTCAGACGGAGCTATAGCGAAGATAATGGAGTGTATTAACGGGCTGACCTCCCCTACCCCTCTTTGTAAAGGAGGGGTTTTTAACCACGTGGAATGAAAAAGATCGGGTACGCACACAGAAAGCCTCCCCTTAGTAAGGGGAGGGATGGAGGGGTAGAAGGAGGGGGTTTTTACCGCTTGCAATGAAAAATATTGAGACAGAAAAAATCGAGCTTTTTGCAAGGAAATATATTATAGATATGGGAATTGCAGCCATATTTATTTTTTTTGCGCTTGTACTTGCCGAAAGGCCGAAAGTGGATTACCTCCTCCTTGGGCGGATGAGTATGAAGAACAGTAATGCGCTTCCCGCTGATTCGCTGAAAAAAGCAGGCAGGACCGCACCCGAGAAGGCTGCACCTCCCGTCACTCCGGCAAAAGACAGTTATGACGGTCTCGATTCTTCAGACTTCTTCGCTGATGAATTCCGGATACAGGAAAAGGATGTCGCGAAACTTTGTGAGGCAATAAGAAGTGATGACTACAAGCTCGGCACGATTAAAGCTGCAGGAAACAGCATTGAATGGCTCAATGCAGTGCTGCAGGTTGCTGATTTGTTCGACAAGGTAAGAGAAGAGAAACCGGATCTTGTCTTGACAGGTGAAACCAGAAAACTGAAGGAACAAACAGAAGAGAAGCGTAACAAGCCATTCAATCTGCTAACGGACGATGAGCGGAAGGCGATAAGAAGGCTGAACAGGTTGATATTGGAGTCGGCTTACCCGAAGGAAATACCCAGGAGCCGGAACCTGGAAGTCAGGAATATTTTCGAGCCGGAGGGCAACTACGAAAAACCCCCTGAGTTGATAATCATTCCCGAAAACCCATATAATCTCATTGCTGTTCTTGCGGGCAAGGAAAAACGGGTGATAATGAGGGAATATACCGGCAGAATGGTTTCCTTCAAGACTGGTGACAAGATGATCGACGGAGCTGTTGTGAGCGAGATCGACAAATTGAGCGTTACCGTAAAAAAAGGAAAAAAGAAAAAGGAATATAAAATTTTCGAGGTAAAAATCAAGAAAGGTAATAAGTAGAGGGTCATAAGTGATGTGTGAAATGAAGCGATTTTCTAAACTGATAGTGGGCTTGTCGATATTAATGGTGTTTTCCGGCTGTGCGTCGACAAAGGGGGCGAAGCCTGCTGCTTCTCAGGAGAATGATTCGCAAGCTGCGGCACAAAGCGACAAAGTCCAGGATGGGAAAAAGACGGAGTCACTTCAGTCCGGGGAAGAGCCACAGCAGCAGAAGCAGGACGAAGAAGTGCTGATGCCGGAAATGAAGAAATTTCTCTCTCCAAAACCGCTCCCCCACAAAGTCGAGAGGGTACCGATCGATCCCAAACGTGTTGTGCATGTGGAGGGGAATGTTACACTTAATGCCGAATCCATGCCCCTTTCAGACTTTGTCGTCTATGCCCTCGGCGAGACACTGAAGATTACTTTTTTCATGGACGAGCAGGTAATGAACATGAAAAATCCTGTAACGCTTAGGATGACGCAGGAAATGCCTGCGGAAAAAGTCGTCGAGATGGTCGTCGCTTTTCTTGAGAAAAATAATTTGGATCTGGATGAGAAGGGCGGGGCCCTCTATATCCTCAAGCCGAAGCCGCAGGCTGCTCAGCCCCCTGCGGTGGATTACAGGATAGGAAGGAAAGTGGAGGACAGCCCTGCCGGCCTGGTGCAGTTTGTGCCGCTGAAATATTTGCGGACACAGGAAGTTTTTCAGCTGCTGCTGGATTTGTTTAAGGATGTCCAGATAAGATTGTTCCCCAAAGAAAACTGCTTCATGTTCTCAGGCTCAGCTTCAGCCATAAAGGAAGCGGTTGACTTTATTGATCTGATAGATGTCCCGACCTTTAGGGAAAAGAGGATCTTCTTGAGCCGGCTCACTTACTGGCAGCCTGAGGATTTCATAAGGCAGATTACTACGATATTGGAAGGTGTAGGTTTTAGCGTTGCAAAAGGCGCCGGCGATTTGGGAATTACTTTCATACCCATCAAGTATATTAATAGTGTCCTTATTGTGTCTCCTGACGACAGTATGCTGAAGTTTACAATGGACTGGAAAAGGAGACTTGATAACGCTGATGCCGCCGGAGCAGAGGAAAAGGCATTCACTTTTAGTCCGCAGTATTCAAGGGCGTCGGACCTCGTTGATTCAATAAAAAAACTGTATGGCATAATGCCTGCGACCGTTACAGGGCCTGCAAAAGGCGGCCAGACTACTCCGCCTGCTACTCCGGGCGGCGCACCTCCTCCCGCCGCTTCTCTCGGCAGTGCCTCTGCTGCTGTCCCTCTTCCGACTACTGCTGCCGTATCTCCAGTGACTTCCACCACCGCGCTCCCCGGGCTGAAGATTTCAGCCGACGACAAGAGAAATATAATTGTTATTATCTCAACCCCCTCAATATATAAGTCGCTTCTTGCTATTCTCAGGGAGTTGGATAAACCGCCGAAACAGGTGCTGATCGAGGCGACAATAGCCGAACTGACTCTAACAGACGATCTGACCTACGGGCTGGAATGGTATATCAAGAACAGGATGCAGGATGGCACTTACAGCCTTTCGACCCTCGGTCAGCTGGGCCTGAGCACAGCCTCCGGCGTCGCATATAAGTTTTTGTCCGACTCTCAAAGATTTCAGGCTGCGGTGAGTGCCTTTGCACAGCAGAACAAGATAAACATTCTCTCAACTCCAAGGATCATGGTTCTGGATAACTCGTCGGCGACTATAACTGTAGGCACGCAAGTCCCCCTTCTATCAGGGTCAACTACATCAACATCTGCCTCGACGGAGGTAACAGTTGCGACGCAGGCGGTCTCGTATGCAACCACCGGAATCATCTTGACTGTTACTCCGACAATAAACACCGAGGGACTGCTTACCCTAAATATTAGTCTTGAGGACAGCCAGGCGCAGACAAATAATACATCATCAATCAACAGTCCTCTTATATTGACCAGATCACTTAACACTTCTGTAGTTGCTACATCGTCCCAAACGCTTTTATTGGGGGGGATGATGTCGGACAGTGTAAGCGATACGGAGACCAAAATCCCTCTTGTGGGTGACATCCCGTTGATAGGGAACCTTTTCAAGACAAGGTCGAAGGCCAAAACTAAAACAGAATTGATTATAATGCTGACGCCCCGTATTTTGACAAACAGTGATCAGGCGTCAAAAATAACGGATGAAGTTAAAAAGGGAATTAAATGGCTGGAATAAATATAAGACAGCCTATCGCCTGTCTTATATTTGGCATAAAAATTGCTCTGATTAAGAGTTTGGGTAAGAATTTTTTTTCAATCTCTTGAAAAGGGGTTGTTCTTTTTAAAGGAATGTGGTATAACTATTACACTCAGTGTTTAATTAAAGACAGGTAATAGGTCAGAAACCTATAATCTGCCGCTATTAATCACTTGACAAGAGAAAAGTATTTAATTATTATTAGAGCATCTTTGAACCTTTAGGCAAAGGCGGTATGTATTAGAAAATGAAATTAATATCCAGTCGTCATTTAGGATTAGAGCAAATAAAATTCAGTAATCAAGGAGGTGATGGACAGAGGCGATCCTTGAGAGTTTAGTGCAGTAAATAGTATGAACATACGGTTGTTATCATCATTAATTATTTTTCAAAAAAAGGAGGACTGAAAATGACTAGGTTTTTTAAGATTACGATTTTAGCAATGTTGTGCGTCGTTCTGGTTGCTGGAACGGCGATGGCGGGTTCTATAAAGGTCAGTGGAGCGGCTTCGAACGCTATCCCTTATAGTGCTGCCCTGGAGGCCATGGGAGCCGCGAGAACCTTTACGATGACTGCGGGTACCGCTGGTGACATGGGCACTGCTGCAGTAGCTATTGTTCCCGCTCAGACGTTGATAGCTAACGACGTATTGACTGTAACTTTCAGCAATATGGGATTCAACGGCACTGCAGTTAGCGTCTGCTCAGCTAATGGTGCTAATACTACTAATACTGCCTGGTTCCTTGTTGCAGGCCCTGTAACGACAACAGTCAACGCTACTAACCAAACATTCCGCTTGACTGGAAATGCGGTTAACGGCACGCCTATTTTCTTGACGGATAATGGTGTATGTAATGTCACTGGCGGTTCCGGCACTGATGGATCCCTTGGCGTACGCGTTCTGGCGACATCATCTGCACAGTTGGCATCCGTTTCATTCACGGACATTTCGGTGGGCGGCATCGTCATTGACTCAAATTCAAAAGCGGCGAATGCGGTAAATATCGCCATGCAATATGTAACCAATTACGCTGCGGGAGTTTCGACAATTGACTTTACGACTAACGCAGCTTCAAACGGCGCCCACTTTGTTGCTTCTGGAGTATCTACTAATGCCGCCATTGGTGGAAACGCAGGTATTAATATGCTCACCATGACCATTGGCGCTGGACTGTCAGGCGCTCCGAATGCAGGTCTTACCGTAGGGGCTGTTTTGAGCCTTCAGGATTCTGCAAGCTGGCAGGGTGTGAAGGATATTTATCTGGTTAGTGGCGGTACTTGCTCGCTTTCAGCTAATAATGCTGTTAATAATGCGCCTTCAGGCACTGTTAACTTAACAGCACCGTTTAATGGTACGGCGGCCTTTGCAGCTTCGGGTATGTCTGTTTGTTCCGACGTGATCGGCAGTGCGGTCCTCCAGGCCAGGACGATCAAGGGATCATGGAATATCTCTGTCGGCACGGGCGGAGTTTCACATGCTCAAGATTCCTACGCAGCCGTTATGACGTGGGTCCCTAACGGATATACGGGAATTGTTACCTATATAAACGGGTCCTCAACTTACAACACAATCTGCTTCATCAGCAACCAATCTACAACAGCTGCGCCTGCAACATTCTCTGTTCTGACTACTGAGAGCGGTGCAGCTATTACAGGCCTGCAAGGCATTCAGCTTGGCTCAGTGCCTGCTCAGGGGACAATGCGCGTAGACATAAACTCATCAATAACTCCGTATAGCTATAGCAGTTCAGCGGAGACCGCGGGCACTGCAACTGCGCTTACAGGTCTGCAGGGAAATGACAGGTTTACCGGTCAGTTTGCTGTGGGAGCAGCTCCTACATCTGTAACTGTCAATTGTATACAGGCTGACCCTGCAGGCTCGAAAAGGGCGGTCCCTGTAGTAGTGCCGAACGGTACAGCAACTACACCGTACGTGTACTAAAAGAAGTGTAAGTTTTTTGCAAAAAGAGGCGGACGACAGTCCGCCTCTTTTTTTTAATTTTATCAGTCTTGACAAGAGAACACACCCCTCTGCCTCCCCCCTTACTAAGGGGGGAATTGAAGGGGGGCAAAAATGGAGGCAGTATATGGGTTTTAAGAAATCAATAAGTTATATCTTTATTCTTTTTCTTGCTTTTGCGTTTATCCTGTTATCGAATGATGCTCGTTCTGAGGAAAATAAGTGGAAGTTCGCGGGAAAGACGAAGGACAAAAGCTATCTTGTATACTATGACACTGCAAGCGTGGACTATATAAGAAAAGACTACGTGAGTCTGAGGCTTAAGAAGGAGCTTTCCGAGGAGGGAATTGAACGGTTTAAAAAGAATTTTTACGCATCAGTAAAGGAAGCAGAGGACAAGGCGGGCGAAAAAGTAAGCGGCCCTGTTGGACCAATTCTGAAGGCTCTGCTGGAACGCGAAACAAAGGAATATCTGGTTGAGATAGACTGCGCCACAAATGAGATACGGGTCCCTCCCTCAAAGATGGGTCAAATGAATTTTGTTATTGTAGATGATATAGAATCCGGTACAACTGCGGAATATATTAGAAACGACGTCTGCCCTAAGCAGTTACCTTGATGCCGAGCGTATGGGCGAGCATTACCGCCTTTGTCCTGGATGAAAGCGCTTTTTCAAGCTGTGAGCAGTCGATATTGTAAGTAGGCAGTGAGATGTCCACAAACACAGGGACGGCGCCGTACTGAATAACAGGAGCAACCGTAGTTGGAAAACCGGCTGCCGATGTTATGACCTCGTCACCTCTTGCAATGCTTCTTTCGCCGAGCTTGGGAGATGTTAACGCCGTGAACGCAAGAAGATTAGCGGAAGAACCGGAATTGACAAGGGAGCAATATTTTACACCCAGGAAATCGGCGAATTCATTCTCAAACCTTTCCGCATATTGGCCTGTTGTAAGCCAGAAATCAAGGGAACAATCGACCAGGTTTATCATCTCTTTTTCATCAAAAACCCGTCCGGCATAATTTATCTTTGACTTGCCGGGGATGAAGGGAGAGGTCTGTTCGGGTTTATGAACAGACTTATAGTAATGACAGGTCTTGTATAATATGTATGCCTTTAAAATCCTTGATAATCCATTCCTATTTAAAACAGCATTTTTTCTCTTCAATAAGCTCTTATGAATCACACAGCATTTGTGCAAAAGCGCCTTTGACCTAACAATCCTTCCTATCTCCACATCATCCATATCCAGGACAATTTCAGTCTCTTTCAACCGGCTCATGTTACTTGTCATGGGGATGTATGTATAGTCAT
The DNA here is from genome assembly GCA_015233655.1 of Nitrospirota bacterium. GTDB lineage: Bacteria > Nitrospirota > Thermodesulfovibrionia > Thermodesulfovibrionales > Dissulfurispiraceae > JADFXI01. The sequence goes on from JADFXI010000103.1 coordinate 6,920, forward strand.
CAAAATCCAGTTTTTCAACAATAACTATAGGTCGCTGCCTCTCATTAATTTTATCAGTATAGCTGATTTCGGCAAACCATATATCACCGACATCTATTTCCACTTTTCAGTATCCTCCGGACCATATTCCCTGTCTATTGATTCGAAGTTGATTTTATGCTGATGCAATGTAAATTCAATATCTTCGGCATCCCAATCCCATATTTCAGAATTCAGATCGTCTTTGCGTGGCAATATAATGACTTCTATATTATCGCCGAAGTCTTCAGGTATAGAGATATTTGCAAGTTCGGTTCTCTTTATCATTCTTCTGATTGCCTGCATAATACCTCCTCAAAATGCCTCATGTTGTCCATGAAAGTTTTTTGTTTTTGGCATCCTGTATATATTCATACAAATCCCTCTGACTCATTATTTTATCATTTTCATAAAACTCTTTATACCATTGTGCAGTGGCTGATATAGTCCTTTCAAAACCCCACACAGGCTTCCAATTGAGTGTTAAATGCGCTTTTGAGCAGTCAAGTTTAAGCAGACCTGCTTCGTGAAAATTTGAAGATTGGAGGGCTGGAGGGTTGGAAGGCTGGAGAGAATGTGATATTTTATTCCAGCACTCTTTTATCTTCTTTACGACCGTTTCAACATTAATATTGCTTTCATCATCAGGCCCAAAATTCCAGCCTTCCGCATATTCCTGTCTTCCCTCTAAGAGCTTCTGGCCAAGCATAAGATAACCCGACAGCGGCTCAAGCACATGCTGCCAGGGGCGGGTTGATTTTGGATTCCTGATGACAACCTTCTCATCGCGGCTGACTGCACGCATTATATCAGGTATCAATCTGTCATCTGCCCAATCCCCGCCGCCGATAACATTCCCTGCCCTCGCGCTGGCCAATAAAAGAGAAGGCTGGGCCACGCCAAAGAAGGAGCGTCTGTAGGAGTTGGTGACAAGCTCTGCACAGCCTTTTGATGCGCTGTAGGGGTCGTAGCCGCCCATCCGGTCGTTTTCGCGATAGCCCCATACCCATTCCATGTTCTCATAGCACTTATCGCTTGTGACATTAACAACAGCCCTGACAGAATCCGTATTCCTGCAAGCTTCGAGGACATTTATTGTCCCCATCACGTTAGTCTGAAAGGTTTCAACAGGATTACTATATGAATACCTGACAAGAGGCTGCGCAGCCATATGAAACACGATTTCAGGCCTGTATGTATGAAAAGTTTCGTTAAGGTGTTTGGCATCCCGTATATCGCCGACAATAGAGACGAAGTTGGGAAGTTGAGAAGATGAAAAGGTGAGAACCTGAGACGAGACAAGTAAATCGAAGTGATTGGGGTTTGTCGGTGGTTCCAGGGAGAAGCCTATGACACTTGCGCCGAGGTCCCTGAGCCACAAGCATAACCAGGAACCCTTAAAACCTGTGTGACCGGTAATGAGAACTCGTTTGCCACGGTAAATATTGTCGAAAAGGTGAATCGGCGACTCTCCTATTCTCCTTTTCATTAATAATTAATCTCCCCATTTTTCCACCGCCGCGTTTTTGGAGGCCCGGAGACTTTCCAAATCTGTCTTTTCAGGAGGGGTTTCCATGCCTTTCAAAAATCCCTATGGTTTGTATGCAGCAAGCTGGCCGTACCTCCCCAGCCTTTCGAGGGGCTTTTTTCCCGTTGGATTTTAATCTCGGGTTTTGTATTCAAACAAAGCAGGCTCAAATACAAAGAAACCGCCGTTTACCCATGCGCGGTCCCCTCTTGGCTTTTCCATGAAAGAAAGCACTGCGTTATCATCTCTGATATCCAGCGCACCATACCTGCCCAAAGGCTGTACAGATGAAATAGTTGCATGTCTGCCGTGACTTTTATGGAATTCTAAAAGACCGCGAATATTGATATCCGCGACCCCATCGCCATAGGTGAGCATAAATGATTCATTGCCTATAAACTTCTGGGCCCTCTTTATCCTGCCGCCGGTCATAGTGTTCAGGCCCGTGTCCAACAGGGTAATCTTCCAGGGCTCAGCCTTACAGTTATGGACTTCCATCTTGTTTGTACTCAAATCAATAGTCGTATCTGATTGGTGGAGGAAATAGTTGGCGAAATACTCTTTTATGACATACCCTTTATAGCCGAGGCAGACGATAAAATCATTAAAACCATAGTGCGAATAAATCTTCATTATATGCCATAGGATAGGCTTTCCGCCTATTTCTACCATCGGCTTGGGTTTTATATCGGTCTCTTCACTCAGACGTGTGCCGAGCCCTCCTGCTAAAATAACTACTTTCATTTTGTTTTCTCAACGTTGCCTTTGTTCTGCTGTGCCTTGATCTCAGCCTCTCTCTGGGCAATCGCGACCTGCATTGAGTTAATATCCGTTTGCCTGTTCATATAAAGCGTGCTCACATTTGATTGATATAACCTAAGGATCTCTCCTCCGAAAGCCGGGCTCAAATGCACATAGAAGTTGAACAATGTCCTGAGTATGGACGGATTGGAAATATCTTTGAATCTGTTAGTGCTCACATCCTCTGCAAGGGCTTCCTTGGACAGTTTTGAGATTGTTGATTTATTAACAATTACTAGACCATTCCTGTCAAGAAATGCAATCCTCCAATCAGCCTTCAAGAGCCACTCAATAATCTGGCTTTCATGGTAAGCCACCAGGGCAACCTGAAAGGGAAATCTCTTAGTATAGTCTGCTACGCCTTTTGGATCTTTAAATTCCTCCGCTGTCGGCATAAAGTTTCTCATATATCCGCCGTACCTGGGGTCCATAAATACTTTGTACTCAGGATAAAGCGCCCAGAGCATATAGCCTCCGCTCAGATAGTCATTCCATATATTGCCCGGCGGATGTGCCTTCTTAATATACTCAACCTCCTTAACAGGATAGCTTTCCTCCCAGTTGGTCCCAAGCCATGCAATGGAATCATATTCCACAAGCGCAAATTGAACGATTTTCACGCAAAGTATAAAAATTATTCCGAGTGAAATAAAATTAATTACGCCTTTTATTTTTACAATTTCGAACCGCTTGTAGACATAAAAAAAGGAAAAAAACCAGACTAACGGGAAGTATAGAGAAGCACGCACAACCGACATGCCGAATATATAAAAGAAGACAACAAGAAAGACGCTCGGCATATCGAAAAATTTCTTTCTTACCAGAAGATAAGTGCATATGGCAATAAAAGCGACGAGCATGAAAAGCATCGTAACTCCGGCAAATCTAAACCTTGTGCCGGCAGCTTTCATTGGCGAAATCGAATACCACATGCTCATGTACTCGTATATGATTTCCTTCGTGGATTTCATTTCGGGCGAGAAAAAGTCCTTTACTATGCCCGTGAAGTATCCATAGCCTTCGGGATTGATTCCAAGCACTGCATAGCTCAGGGCAACGCTGATCGCGAAATGCCTAAGTTGTTTCCAGCTGAGCCTGGCCTTGCTGAAAAACAATGCATTTACCAGCTCGCCTCCAAAAGCTGCGCTTATAAAAAACAGACCGACGATAAAACCGCCGTGCGTATTCACCCACAGGAGGAAAAGCGGGGGATAGATATATAACAGCTTCCAGTTTTCAGTCTCCTTTGCTTTGTAATAAATCAGGCAGGCCACAACAAATAACAGTCCGCTGAACATATCGGGCTTGATATAGAGGTATTTAAGGTTCAATACCAGCAGGACACCCAGGATTGCAAGAAGGCTTGTAATATCGAAGCGGTATCCTGTTTTCTTAAGGAAATAAAAAAAGCAGAAAATTATGGAGCCGATAACTGCGTACAATAGCAGATAAAGCCCATAATGAGACATCAGTGAGTAGGCAACATAGAGTATGGAACTGCCAATCCATGTCACATACTTGAAGTTTGGGTTAAACACAGTCCAGCTAAATTGGCCGTGATCTATTTTCCAGGTGCAGTTATGAATGAAATACGCTCCG
>JADFXI010000104.1 GCA_015233655.1 Nitrospirota bacterium
AGCAAATACGGTACAATAACTAATTACCTGAAATGTCATGACCGTGGAGTTGAGGCACACATGCCCGATCTGAAAGAGAAGCAAAGTAAGTCGGATAAAATATCTGACAAAGAATTTATCTACGATAAGAAGACGGATACTTACATATGTCCAGCGGGAAAGCAGCTAAGGAAAAGGCACGTACACCAAGCAAGAAGCAGTGCGGATTATGGAGGCCACAAGGAAACGTGCAAAGACTGTGGACTAAGAGAGAAGTGTACTGAGAGCAAGGCAGGACGAACGATTAAACGCCATTTTCGCCAGGCTGAGTTGGATGAAATGAGGGAAATGGCATCGTCGTACAAATCGAAACGAGATATACGAACCAGGCAACATTTGATGGAAAGGAGTTTTGCCCGAAGCAAGCGTTATGGTTTTGATCGGGCTCGCTGGCGTGGGTTGTGGAGGGTACAGATACAGGAATATCTCGTAACTATAGTTCAGAATCTGGACATACTGGCACACTTTGGAAAGAGGAATAAAGGAGCGGTCTTGTCGATAGAAGCAGTACAAACTTTAAGGACAATAACTACTCTTATGGCGGCATGTTACTTAATCGTACACTGGCTAAAGGTACCATGTATCTTCTTTCCCTCTCAATTAAGGTCAAGCAGGCATTATGATACAGGTGGTATCAACTGGGAATAATTACTCAGGGAAATATTCCCTTTGGGCAACAACCCGTCAAGATGCGACCCCTAAACCCCCCCTTGGCAAGGTAGAACTGTCCATGGCAAGGTAGAACTGTCCATTTTTTAAGAATCGGGTACTGGGTTGTGTTTTACCATAATCTTGAAATGTAAGGGAAAATAACTTTCTGCCATTTCCTGTCTATTCTGTATAATAAGACATATTCTGTTACAAATCTGCTACAGTGTAAGATTCTGCCATGACTTGAGATACCTGACAAAAAACTGGGTTTCATCTCGCTATGACACCTTCCTATTCTACTTTATATATGGGCTTAACTTGACGCCTACTGTTCAGTGCATGTTATACAGAGAGGGGCGTTTCCTAAAGACAGGAGTAGTCCTACTCTAATTCGGGATTTGATGTAAAGTCCATGAACTGCGGCGCCTGGATTTCCTCCGCTTTTAGCTCTGGATAACGCTGCCTGATATTGGCCGGCACCCGTTCCACGGCTGTCTTCAACCACTCAGCCAGACTCCGCCCAGGATAGCTCGATGCAATCTGCTCTAAAGCCTCGCTCAACAATGTTCGGCCTTCCCCTTCCTCTATTACGTCACCTGACGCAATTTGAGCAGGCTGAGCGGCAACAAGAATGCGCATTCCCTTGTCGTAACCCAGCTGGCCGAAGCTTCGATCTCCTAACGGTGCCGGTCGAAATTCACGCCCCGATACCGCTCCTGAGTGGCATGAATCCAAAATCATAACCAATTCGCCGGCATCCACCCCTCTCCACCACGCGGACAAGTCATCACTTGATATTGAATAAGAAAGAAAGTCCTCCGCTTCCTGACACCCGGTGTGATTGGACGACTGGCCGGTGCAGCGGGTAAGCTCGTCTTCGGTCACCGCCAGGTGTGCGCCGGTGTCATAAGGGATCATATAATATGTGCCCTGCGAGTTGGAAAAACCATGGCTGGCCATGTATAGCACAACCGCATCGTCCGGTGTTGCCGGCTTTATCAATCTATTGAGATCGACTTCCTTCCGTATCGCTGCGTTAACCTCTTGTTCTTTGCCCGCCAGTAATTTGAAAACGGCTTCGATGTAAGCCTTACTCGCTTGTTTCGATATGGTCTCTGCACTGTTTGGGGCAACCTCGGCGTAAAGAGGTATCTCCACGACATCGGAGTACTCGGTCAGCAGTTTTGCTTTGAGAAGTATTTTCGCCCTTTCGGCGCTTGCCACTGCCAGTCCCAGCCGCCAGGGACTCTGCGATTCGTTTGCATTTACACCAACTGTGATAAGGTAGGCCAGCCTCTTCGCCGGCTGTCTATGTTTAGAAAGCTTGTATAAAACCGGCGTGCTGGTTTCGCTCTTTACACGGTCAGAGTTGAAGGCGTATGCCGTAAAGGTAACGTTATCCACACCCTTCCGCTTTGGAACCCGGACATGCTCAAACAGGATAATGCCCTTACCCCCTGCAACTGTAATCGGGCGGGTTTCCCTGTCTCGCACTAGGGCAGACCTGCGCCATTTTTGTAGCTTAATCCGATGATTTTCGTGAGTGTTTCCGAGAGGAAGTGCTTCTGGCAGGGTCAGCTTTTGAGCAACGAGTTGTCCATCCCTAAACAGACGCAGATCATAAACGCCGCTTTCGCACGGCGTCTTCTTCTGGCCTTTCGAACATTTACCGCGTGTAGAGGCCGCCTCAACGGCAACCGTCACCATATCCGAAGTTTCTTCCGGAGTAATGGTGATTTTCCCTATAATAGGCTGGGTTCTGTTGACTTCGTTGAGATCCGGAATTTCCGCCAAAGGTGGCTTCCCGGTCAGAACACGCCAGGCCAGATGTGGATAATAGTAATCGCGGATGAAAATTTCGAGCGGAAGTACATAGCCGGGCGCATCAGCCATTCTCCATTTAACTGCGGCTCCCGATCTGTTGACGTTGTCGGTGTCGAATCGGCCGTTGTTATCCACGACAACCCACCCGTCCGAACCAATACCTATCAACCTGAAAAGCGGTTTGCCATCCCCGGAGTACGCCTGGATTGAACCTTCTCCATCAACCACATAAACCGTCTGTTCATTGGAAATGGCTATGAGATGCGCTCTAGGCTTAACTGATAATGCAGATCCCCCCGACGCATGGAGTTGAGCCCAGGTCTTCACGGTTCCCTGCGGCAGGTCTATAACATCTATGCTTCTGTCTCTTACGACTGCTGCAAATTTGCCGTCAGGGCTGATTGCCGCTGAAATTGGCATGAAACCTTTCAGGGGGATAGTAGTTGGCCCAGACTGGTCAATCAGCTTTGCAGAATCCTTCCCGATCAAAAGACTTCTGTCCCCGTAGGAAGTGATAACTTCTACTCCAGGCTCGGCGTACTCGAGGGTAGAATTTGCGGGAGAAACACTACACCCGGCAATCAAAAGCTTCTTACCTGCAAATGTTGCGGACGGTACTTTGTCTGCTACACAAACTTCTTTAACAACCCATTTTCCATTGTCGCGGCGAGCCAGCTTAAGCGGCATTCGAACAAGTGGTTGGCTATTAGTCAAGGAATCAGAATTATTGCCATTGGATAATGCCTCGGCAGCAGCGCTAATGCGGTCGACCATTTCAGTTGTGTTTAAGTTTGCGCTTGCCCATGCGACAGCGTCTCCCTCGTCGCTGACAGCCATAAAGTAAATATTTTCACTGACAGTTATTCCTGTATGCTCTATCTTCTGAGTTTCGGCAGCGCCAATTAAAAGTTCGCCGGAAGCTATCCTTGAGACGCCAAAACGGCCGTCAGAGCTTAAAACGGGAAAAGCTGACAGCCCGGAGTCGAGAATCTTCGAAACCGCGCCCTCTTTTAAGTCCCATGCCCTGATATTGCCGAATAAATCGGTGACCGCCAGGGTGTCCTCTCCCCGCCACTGTATTGCTACGGGGATACGCACCTTGTGTGTCAAGCTGTTGACTACGCCTTTATCCGTTATAGGCAGTATCGAGACTGTACCGTCGAATCCACCGAAAGCAGCCATCGTTCCATCGCCGTTCAAAGCCGCCCTGTACACGTACTTTGGCGGGACCACAGTTGCGATTTCCCGCATGTCCGCAGTCGACCAGACATGCAGTTTATGCATCGAGTCCTTGTCGCCTTCGAGCGCCACCAGTTTGGTCCCGTCCGCGCTGAGCATCGGTTCCTGGCAGCGGCATGGTAGGGTTTTCACCTGCCCTTTTGTAAGATTGATTACCCTAAGGTCGCTCCCTATTTCGCTGGCTACCAAGATGTCACCGGTGGCCGTAATTGCGGCAACATCCAAGTCGCCCATAGTAAAACCGTCTATTCCGTAGGAAAGGCTCGTATCCAGATCGTTGAGCAAAACGGTCCCATCATTAAAACGAAACAGTGCCAGATTCCTGTCCTGGCCAACCCATATGGACGATACAAACTTGCCGCTGCGTTGAATGATATGAACCCCGTGTTCTTGCATGTTATAAGCAAGGATACTTCCGGCAAAATCGCAGATAATTACATATTTCCCATCCCTGGATTGAGCCATTGCAGTTACAACCCCATTTTGGAGGGTGGAGGTGTCCTTGTTTAGAGTGGGTAGAAAACCATTAATCACGGCGCCGGACGAAACGAGCACTTCGTCTACGTATCCCTGTAGGGCGTCCAACAAAAGGTGCTCACCCGAACCGGATATAGATATGGCAGAGTTTATGTACCGGTCAGTGTTAAAGGCGCGCACGATAGTGCGCCGTGTTACGTCCCATACTTTAATCGAACTATTAAGGTCGCGTGATACCAATACTTTTCCATTACCGCTGAAGCTAAGGTACTCAATTTGGGCCCCGTGGCCCGATTGCAGTACAAGTTCCGGTGAATTCTTCGGCGCGGCGCCCGCGTATGCATAGACAACCTGTATCACTACCGCCACACTGCACACGATCGATAATCGAATTAGTATCCAAGCTCTAAGTATGGCTAATATGCCTCCTCATTTATGGTAATGAATCATCTTCTTCGTGAGGTTTAGAATTATTAGACACTGTGCGCCCATAAGGCGAATTCGCCTCGACAAGGCTGAAGAGAGCGGTTGACAGGCTTATAACAAGCCAAGTGTATAGCAGCATTAATCGCTTGCCGGCGGCCAACATAGCACTCGAATCCCAAATCTGGTCCGAGGGTAGATTCATTTCCAAATCACATGCGGATTTCTCATACGGATGAGTCTCGATCCAATTCTTAGACTCAACTGTAAGCTCCTGCACTCCTGCCATTAGATGTCGTGTCGAAGAGCCGGTGCATGGAAAATCATAAGTATTAAGTTGCAATGCCTGCCAATAAAGTAGGACTGCGGGCAGGGCCGACAGAAAACAGATGGTTCCGAAGGCGATCCACCGTTTTCGGTAACGACTACCCGGCGCCTGGCGCCCTGATGCGGTTACAATCAGGAGTATGATCAAGAGAAGAAAAGAGACGATTCCGACTGAAAACGTGGTATTCGTCCGGTTCGGTGGAGCAATATTGGTTAGAAATCCGCCAAAAGCCGAAAACAGAAAACCTATTATTTCAACAGCCCAAGTGAGGAGCCCTCTGGGGTTGTTAAAAATGTTTTTTACCATTGTAGCCTTCCCTATTTAATTTAAGACTCAAATCTACGTTGACATGATCCTCTGTTCCCAACACGTGGACCAATGTAACAGGAGTCAGCGGGTGCCCAGGATCACCGTCGTGAGCAGCCCAAATCTTGTAATTCTTTACCGGTAGCTTCTCCGACTTATCCGAACCCAATTGATTGAATGAGGAACTATTGACAGGCGGATTAACTGGCGGATCGCGGAAGAGACCATTTATGATATAATATACCCGTAAGTCCCTGATGAGCCCAACATCGGTTCCAGAAACGTGAACTTCTACCTTGTATAGTACATCCGCCTTGGGCCAAGTAGGCCCGAGCGGCTGTCCGTATCTTTTCATGACCAACTCTAAATCGTGATAAATCGCAGAAATCTGTTCTTGATCGTCCCGGCTCAGCTTATTCGTGCTCGCAGTGGCCGCGGTTATCAGCATGGTGAGTCCTTCAGCTTCGGCATACAGATTCTGCAAAGACTGTCGGCAAAGGGGAGGGCCAATGCGTTGCAAGTAGCTCTTCTTAATATATACATACCACCTGGCAAGTGTTTCGATTTGTTTTAGCGTCTCCAAGTGCTTATCTGGCAAAGCGAACCGCTCCGAGGGAAGCTGTGCAAAAATCCTGGCCGCTTCTGTTAACCGATCACTCATATCATTTAATTTTCCGCGCAGCTGAGCATCAACGGTAAGCTCTACCAGATAGTTCATGTTTTTCAAGAGCTTAAGTTTATGTTGTCCTGCAATCTTTGGCAATTGAAGCTTAGCTCCCGGCGATAAATCTTTAAAGTCTTTAATCGCAGGATTTAGATCGTAAATGAGTGTGAACGCTTCATCATCGGGGGCTATTCCGTTTTGAAGCAGCAATCTGTTAATGTTAGGCATTCCAGGCAGACTAACTTTTTCTACTGTCAGTTTTATGCCGCGCGGCTCCCAGTTAACCGCCTTGAAACCGGTAGCTTTTACCAGACTCATCGTTACCGGCCGGCCAGCAAGCTCTACCGGGGGAGAAGACGCTGCGGAAGCTTTCAAAACAGACATCAAGAATATGGCGGCTGTAAACAATAGAACTAACCGAAGCGTCGGAAAATTGATCAATGCATTCTCGGTTCTTAATGTCGTCTTGCCACACACGGGGCAGCCTTCCAAGGATATAACAGGTTGTGGGGCAACGGGTTGAGAATACTTTCCTATATCTCTACGACGGATTAACATGTGTGGAGAGTTTCTGTTCATTGCTCTCTCCACTTGTGGTATTGCGTCTGGCTCAGCTTACGTTCTCGACATATTTTCGATACCGACTTCATGCCTTTTAACCCTCCCATTACGATGGAAAGCTTCTCATCCATTGTCCATCTTCTTTGGCCCATCTACATGGTCTTCTGTTCCTTAGGGGACAGGACTTAAAGGGGACAGATTTATTTATTGACGCAAAAAGCTTATAAAGTATATTATTCAAAGTCTACTTTTTTCCATAATACATGCTATTAAGGCCATATCATCTGTCTTTATGTTTTGAACCATTTTCAGAATAAAAAATACCCTTCAGAGACTATTGTACCATATGGAACGTTACAGATGTCATTTTTCACGTTAATTCACCCACCCCGTTTTCAAAACAATTCACTAACAGAAGTAAATAATATGTGAGTGGCAAGTTCCTCGTCAGTAACCCATCCCGAAAAATAAAAGCAAAATATCTCGTATGTTCTTTTTGTCGGTTTCCGGCCTGTCCATAAAGTTATCAGCATACTGGCAATCAGTGCATAATATACCTGAATAGTTAATCCGTTCTCGGAATATGAAAAATAATGCTTAAAACCCAGTATACACTTAAACCAACGGAAAAACAATTCGATTTGCCACCTGTATTTGTATATTAAAGCAATAGTTTCAGCGCTTAAATCCATACGGTCCGTTACCACCAACACGGTGTAATCCTGTTTGTCAGTACGTATAGTCCTGGTTTTAGACGATAGCTTTAAATTCCTCTTACTACTGCCTTTGTGATAAATATCTATTACCCTTACCGGTGCTGACAAATCTCCACGCCTGCGCATTCCGAGTGAAAGCCGGCACCCATCCTTTTTCTTAAAGAATGGATGCCGGCTTTCACTCGGAATGGCACGTTTGCAAAGCTGCTCACAGCTCTACAAATTGCTATTAGCCTTGCTTGAGGGTATTGAGAGTCTGAAGCATTTCGTTTATGGTCTGTATGCCCTTAGAGTTTGCCTCAAATGCCCTCTGGTATGTTATCATGTTGACGAATTCAGTGCTGAGATCAACGTTGCTCGACTCCAGCGAACCGGAGACTACTCGTCCAAGGCCGTCTGACTTAGCTACGTTGACAATTGCGCTGCCTGATGCCTTCGACTCTGCGTATAGGTTGCCGCTCACATTATTAAGTTGATCGGGGGCATTGAAGTGCGCAAGCACTATTTGGCCAAGCGTACTTATTTGTCCGTTTGAAAGCGTGGCAGTAATCGTTCCATCATCGGCAATATTAACAGTTTTTACAGCACCGGCCGCGTAACCGTCTTGTGAGGAGTTCAGCATTTGGTTGCCTTCGGCAAGCTGAGAGCTGCCACCCAGTCCTGAACCGCCTTCGTTTACCGACTTCCCGTAATCAAACACAATGCCTTGTGGATTTCCCACTGAGGTGCCGAAATCAAAGTATGTAGTCGGGTCAGCATTTGACGAAGCCGACGACCCGTCGCTTAGCAGCTTACCGTTCGAATCAAACGTGAGGGTCTGCGCAGTGCCTGTTGCCATTGTAAGAGTGGGGCTTGAGGAAGTTGATGCTGCTGTGGTGTTGCCGGCTGGATAGGCATAGTGAACATTCCACGAATTATTAGCGACTTTTGTAAAATATGCCGTTACTTCGTGAGAGCCTCCCTGAGAATCATAAACTGTTGTTGTATTGGAGTAGCTATAATTTTTGGGGTCATTGTTAACTCCGTCGCCGTTACCGTCCAGTGTAAACGCGGCGGAGCAAACCGTGGCCTGTGAATTCAGATTGACCCCCGATGTTACGTTGGTCGTTGCTTTTGCCGTCGCTATAGTGCTTTGTATCTTAATGTCGGTCAGAATACCATTGTTAGTGTTAGAACTTGTAGCGTTAACATCGCTGCCCATATATCCCTGAACCCTCAGTCCCGCAGACGTTACAAGATAACCACTTTTGTCAACACTGAAATTCCCCGCCCTCGTATAGTCTTTTATCCCGGACGAAGCGTTTTTAACTATGAAAAATCCCGTACCGTCTATCGCCATATCATACGTATTCCCGGTAGATATCAGAGACCCCTGTGTTAATAACGTGCTTGTGCCCGTTACTTGAGTACCGCTTCCAACCTGTCCACTTGAGCTGCCAACAAACTGGCTAAGCACGTCTCCAAAGTTGGCCCTGCTGGCTTTATAACCTGTCGTGTTCATATTGGCAATGTTATTACTAATAACATCCAAACCAGTACTGGTGCTGCCCATTCCGCTTACCGCGCTCCACAGTGAAGTTATCATTTTATTTAACCCTCCTTTATTCTCAGTTTTATGTAGTTGTAGTTTTTGTAGATGTTGTAGATGTGCTGGCAGCAGAATTTATTTCTTTTACATTAATCATCTGCACGCTGCTTCCGTTATCGAGCTTAAGATAAGTAACGCCACTATCGAACTTTACACCGGTTACGGTTCCGGAAGTGCCGTCATTCATGATAACGCTCTTGCCTATAAGACTTGTTGATGTGAGATTGTTTAACGAGTTTGAATACGCGCTGAGTGCCTTCATGTTCGTGTTGAGATTCGTCAACTGCTCAACAGAAGTAAATTGAGCGAGCTGACTCGAGAAATTCGAAGCATCCATCGGGTTCATCGGATCCTGATATTTTAACTGCGTGGTGAAAAGTGACAGGAAGTCCGTCATGTTACCAAAATTTGAAGTTGTATCGGAACTGGAAGACGTAGTGCCGGATGTCGTGGACGCGGCACCTGTATTCGATGACGACGAACCAGTAGTTGTTGAGGTGGAACCTGTAGTTGATGATGACGAAGCCGATGTTGACGTGGCATTCGCGCTTTTGTTTGCGGAATAATAATTTCCCATTGTACTTGCACTGCCGACTGATGATACACCCATAATTTCCTCCTTATTTACGTTATCTTTTTATGCGAAAATACTTATGCCATCATTTATATTGTATCCGGCCTTTACATACCCTGTAACCGGAATAGGTCGTATCTGCCTTTCTTCTTTTAAGTTTTTACTCGTGCTGTTTTCATTTTTTCCTTCTTTATAATTCCCGCCTCTATCTCTGAGAGAAACAGTAAAACCTCCTACTGTAAGTCCTTCTTTTGTGAGCGCGTTGACTATTTCGTGCAGGTTCTTCTCTATAATTCCTTTCGCCGACGCGTCAGAAGCGCTTATGTTCGCGCTGAGAACGCCTTTTTCTACATTTACACGGATGTCAAGCTTTCCTATGCCGTCAGGCTCAAGTTTCACCTCTATGGACGTGTCGCCTTTTCTCATGATCGTAAACTTATTGCCATTTAATTCGATGGTCTTTGCGGCGCCAATCACAAGCTTATCGCCCGCGTCGGACGTGGTGGTGCCTTCAGTATGGGCGGCCTTCCCCACTACTTCGTGAAATGCCTGTTGATTTTTGTCAACCGTAAGGGCGGTATTATTGACACCTTCATCCTGTTTGGAATCGTTGCTCTTCGATGAGATCTCCTTAAGAGCGTCAGGCGTGTCCTTTGCTGGCAGATCGTGCTTAGACAACTGCGAGCCGTTTGAATCTGCAAGATGTATTTCCAACAGCTTGTTGTCCGAAGGTTTCGAGTTTGATGATACCTCCTTAAGGATGTCAGACGTGTCCTTTGTTGACAAATCGTGCTTAGAGTGCCGTGCGGAGTTTGAATCTGCAAGATTTATTTCCTGCGGATTGCTATCTGGAGTTTTCACGTTCAAGGCCTTCATCGCAGCAGTCATAATCTCAGAAGTTATCGTTTTACCAGTCATCATCTCAGGAGTTATCGTTTTATCAGTTTGTATCGCAGAAGCATTAATCTCCGGGATTTTTGTCTCCGGGGCGCTCAATTTTTGTGTGCCGACTTCAGGGATGAGTTTAACAAATGCCTGTTCCAGAGAGGTCTGCGTACGATTCTTTGTATCCGGGGTTATTTCCGGGGTTCTTTCGGGTTTGGCGTTTGGTATCTGTTTCGTGTCCAGAAGAGAAGCGGCGTCGTTTTTCGCAACTTTGACACTGCCCGTCTGCGGCATACGATTATTTGTATCCGGAGTTATTTTCGGAGATATTTCCGGGGTTGTTTCGGGTTTGGCGTTTGGTATCTGTTTCGTGTCCAAGAGAGACACTGCGTCGTTTTTCGTGACGTTGACACTAACTGGTTGCGCTCCATCTGAATTAACACCGGTAACACCGATGGGTTGAAGGTTAATCATAGCTGTTACGGCGGCTGAACCTGCCAACGCAGCGGCCCCGCTGTTATCTTTACCAGCGCTGCCCTTCATTAAC
>JADFXI010000105.1:0-2995 GCA_015233655.1 Nitrospirota bacterium
ACGACACGGTATGACCTATTGGGGCATAAACCAAGTCAATAACTCCAGTGAAAGGCTGACCTGCGTCCTTGCGCAGAAAGGAATGGGGCCCTCCAATTCCCATACCCACACTTTGGCCAATGCCCCGTACAGGCGGGGCTCCCTGGTCCGGGTCATTGGCCAAAGTGTCGGGATGGGAATTGGAGGGCCACATTCCTTCATGCGCAAAGACGAAGGTAAGCCCTGCGCTGGAGTTATTGACTTGGTCTATGACCCAAGAGTTCATCATCTGTCCTTTATTGGAGCCAGGCGCGTACAGCGTGTTATTGAAACTTGTTTTGCGGCCGGAATATTGGTCAAACCCAATGAACTTAACATTCTTCCAAGTGAAGGAGTAGGTCAGTCCCACTTCGCTAAGTCCGTTGGCTCCGGTAGTGGGTCCGTTGGTAGGCATTGAGAAATGGGCCAGATATGTCGCCCTGCTTGGATCATCAGGGTTGGCGGCGCCATTGGTCAGATCGTCGTACTCGTGGTTTCCGCGAGTTGTATAGACAGGTATGCCGGCGTTGTACAGCGGTGCCATGGCTTTCTTCCAGGTGTCCAACTCAGAGCTTAGCGTGGTCGAATCAGTATACCCGCTGACCATGTCTCCGGGGAACAAAACTAAATCTACGCCTTGGGTGGCGATGTCCGCGGCAATGGTATTTACGATTAGCGCCGCGGCACCGTTACTGTCCCCGTTCTTTGTCCCTGTAGCACCAGAGGCCGCCCGGCTGTCGTCGAAGACGGCAAACTTAAACACTGGGTAAGACGTGGAGGAGTCGGACGAACCGCAACCGACGAGACTTACCATAAGTGCTGCGACTAATAAAATAGCGGATGTAAACTTAAATGCTGATGTGAAACAAGATGACTTTTTCTGCTGATGCATTAGACATTCCCCCTTGCTTTAATTTAATTTCGTGATGATCGATGCGTCCATATATACCAATGCTTGTGCAATGCTTTTAGGCCAACTCACCTCCTTCTGTCTGATGTAATTTTCTAAGTCGATAAAATAAATATGATTTTCTTTTATGCCAGGTGATATGATTGAATTTTTCAGACAATCTTCTTTGGCCCTGACCCGCATCATCATACATTAGGAATTGTTACCATTTAATGACAGGACGGTTACAGTTATATTAAATATGCAGAAGTCAGCGCCAGCTCATGCTGGCACTTAAGCCGAGTATAATTATAAGTACCGCCGTAAATGTTATAATGATATAAGCAACAGAAAAAGGAGGTATGTTTATGTTCAGAGGAATTTTTCAGCCGATGCACTGGATCATGGTACTCGGCGTTGTACTGCTGATCTTCGGCCCTAAAAATATCGGCCAGTTGGGTGCGGGCCTGGGTAAGAGCATTCGTGATTTCAAAAAAGCGATTTCGTCAGATGATGATAAAGCCATTGAGGTTAAACCTGAATCCACAAACAAAGAGTAACTTGAAGGAGATATATGTTTGAAGGTCTGTTTCAGCCGATGCATATGCTGGTCGTACTGGTTATTGCGTTGATTGTCTTCGGTCCAAAAAAACTGCCGGAACTGGGCGCCGGGTTGGGTAAGAGCATAAGGGAGTTCAAAAAGGCCCTTTCAGCCGAGCCGGAAAAACCTGCAGTCGAAAACAAGAATGCAGATGCAATTAATACAACTGAAATGAAAAGCGAGCAGGCGACGCCACCTGTCGACGACAAGAAAACCGTTTAATAAGCCCTATATAAGTATTCCCGCCATATAAGCTATTCATACTTCTGCGCCTTGTAACTTTCCGACGGATGCCTGCGACTTATAAGTCAGGATGCATAGAAATACTTAACGAAAAATGTTTTCTACATTTGTTGGTATGGCAAGACATTGCCGGGAGGGAGAATAATGAAGAGCACAAAAATGTATATAACGGTGTTTGGGACGACTCTTTTAGTGTTGTCTGCATTTGCAGGACAAGGCATGGCAGGCATAGATATAGCGGTAGGCATAAATGTTCCTCCGCCTCCCGCATACGTTATGACCGCGCCCCCGCCGGTTGTTCTTATACCGGGGACATATGTATACGTGGTCCCGGATATTAACGTGCAGATCCTATTCTACCACGGCTTATGGTGGCGTCCCATTGAAGGACGATGGTATAGCTCAAGGTCCTATAACGGACCCTGGCGCTTTGTGCGTATCGAAAAGACACCTCGTGTATTAATAGAGCTTCCGCGCGATTATTACCGTATCCCCCGTGAAAACCGGCGGATACCGCACGCAGAGTTGCGCGCGAATTGGGACAGGTGGGAGAAAGAAAGGCATTGGGATTCACAGCGGAGAGAAGAACATCGTGACAATTATCATGAAAGGGACAGACACGAAGAGCGTCGCGGTGATGAGGGCGACAGGCACTTTGAACGCTGATTAATTTATATGTAAAGTGTAATATCCAGGGCTTCCTACTCAACAATTCAGGCTGCCGGGGATATTCCTTGGCGCATCCTGCGAATCTTCCCCACCCGCAGGATGCGCACAACAAGGTCTAAGTTGCAAATGAGTCAATAGAACTTACTGCTTCGGCAGACGAAGCACCATATCATTCCTGAGTGTCAACTCGTCAATATGCCCGGCAGCTTTACTGACCCTTGAGACGAAATGGATGTGAATTGCATTCGTCATACCAGAGGATTCCTGAATGGCTGGTGCATATTGGGTCAGAAACACGCCTGCGTGGTGCTCGGAGTAGAAGCCGATAATGTCGACAGGCTCATTTTTTATAACAAAATGCTCCTTTGATTTGGCGAATAGCTCTTTCGTTATAGGTTTCCCTTCTGTTCTGTCGATGTTGATATGCCACCTGATCTCGGCGGGTGTTCCGGAAAGAAGAAAAGGAAAAGGCTTTGTCACATCTATCCCTGCTGTCTGGGCCTGGGATTTTACGAAGCGTTGCAGGTCCAGATAGCCTTTTACGTCATCGGGGAGCGGGACATCGGTCCATCTTG
>JADFXI010000105.1:3100-10817 GCA_015233655.1 Nitrospirota bacterium
ATCAATAATTGTGATCTCTCCATCGAGACCGTCCACCGGCCCCATGGCATACAACCCCTTATGCCCTTCCAAGCCTTCCAGCGAGACAACGCTCGCAGCCTTGCCGCTCACAAAAATATCTTTTTGTGCTCCGATATACTCAACAAGCCCCTCCTTCTTAGATCCTACGATAGCACCGTATGCAGTAACAAACAGCAGCGCCGGCATTATCATTACTGTCAATACTCTTGCAATTGATCTCTTATTCATTGTCTTCTCCTTTATATTTTTAAAATACGGGCGTCGGCACCGAACCCCAGCCGCTCCCGTGTGGAAGGTCCCTGACATCAAGCAATTGCATGTTATGCACGTCGACGTCGGCCATAAACTGGGGGACGCGCAACGTATTAATCGCGAAGAAATCAGCAGGTGAGTTCGACTTCACATTTTCTATCGATAGAAAGATGAGTCGCCGGAGGACGCCGTCCTCCATGCCCTGGGCCTGATGGTGCATGTGCAGATTTCCATGCATGGCATGGTGCCCCTCGCGAAGATGCCGGAATGGATGAAATACCCAGTCAGTTATCATAGAGATCGCGTGATGCTGTTTATAGAGCATCCAGTCTCCTCCGGTGTCCGCGATCATCCCCTGCATTATGTAATCGCGTGGTATAAAGTAAACAAGATACTGCTTGCTCCCCTGCAATCTCTCCTTTACCTCTTTGAGATTCAGAATATCGGCCATACGGTGGTCCATCTTGAAACCGTCCTCCGGGAGGATTGCGACACCAACGATATCCTGTGCCTTTGTCCAGATTGTGAGGTGGCCGATTGTATATGCGCGGAGCATGAAGGCCGCGCCCATAACCGTTGCGGCGAGAGTCAGTGCGAACATTACCTTTCCGGCTAGCGATTCCGGAGTGAGTGTTTTCTCAATGGCTTTTGGCAGAAACATTCCGGTTTTACTCATATATTTACGGTATGTGTCCTCATGTGACTTTAGCATTCTCCGTTCCTCGTCCCTGGCAAGAAAATAATAGACCAATGCCATGAAGAGCCAGAGAACAACGGTCAGGAATCTTGGCCAGAGGATCGAGAGGCCGAGACCCGTAAGCCCGAGACCGAGATATTGAGGATGTCGGACAACAGCGTACAGTCCGGCAAGCACGGCCCCCTTTCGTCTGAACTTAGCAGTGTATACCTGGCAAGCGCAGACAAGAAAAATCATGGCACCGAGGACTAGCACTAACGATCCCATGACACGCACAAACTGAAGGAAGCTGTCCTCGGTCAGCACCAAATGAGGCAGGTAGAAGGCGCTGAGCCATCTGGTCGAAGGATATTTGGCCGTTTCGAGAAGAAAGGGGTTGAATATTGAATAGAAGAACCCTGCAAAAGGGCTTATCATTATCAGCACTTCAAGCGCAATAACGAAATAAAGCGCGATTACGCTGCTGAAAAGCGCTTTAGTTTTGTTCATATAAACCTCCTAAATAATACTATACACCACAGAGAACACAGATAGTTCTGGATTCTCCGGTCTTGTCAGGAAATGACATATATGATTGCTGTTTGTTGAGACAATGTGCTGCCTAGGATAATCTATAACGCGATCGGTAAGGAAGAGTCCCCTGCTCTTCCCTGCCTTGTTTGAAAACAACAATTCTACGCCTGAATGTTAATACTGTTTAAACTGCTTTGAGCCAAACCGCTGTTTGCCGCACCAAAGAGCGAAGCCAGTGAGGTCGTATTTCCATTGGCGGCGCTAAGGAGCTGCGCAAGAGAAGAAACACTGTTGCCGCCCGGCGCACTATTGGCGCTGCCATTCATCATGCCGAGTATCTGCGTCAACAAATTGTTGGCGGCAGCGGCGCTGGAAGGATCAGCATTGCTCCCGCTCGCAGAGCCGTCGCCTGAACTGTCGACATCCGCACTCATATGATGGTGATGATGTCCATGGCCCTTCATGCTGGAGAGGTCGCTTTCAACCTGGTTCAACGCACTGCCCACAGAAGTTTGTGAAGAAGTGCCTTGACTCGATGTAGCTGAATTCAGCGCACTCTGAAGGGCTTGCAGATCATTTTGCAGATTCTGCATGCTGCTGTTGCCGGTGCTCTGCGCCTGACCGCTGCTGCTCGCCGACTGCCCCTGAGATGCAGAGGACATGTCATTAAGCAGTTGCCCCAGTGATGTTGACAACGAGCTTTCCGACAGAGATACCTGATCTTGATTCCCGGAATTTAACGCACTCTGAAATGAATTCAAGTCCGTGCGAAAATTCTTGAAATCGGTCCTCATTGTGTTCTGAGGCTGATAGTTACTGCTGACTGATTGTACCGTCATTTTTGTCACCTCCTATTGGGACTGAATTACCCCGGACCTATTCTTGAGCAACTTTTATACCACGATCCAGGGCCGTGAAAAATGGCCGTTTTATGAAATCTGCCCATGAAAATCAGGAGAAAATTTCCCCGGATGCATTACAGGTAGGAAAAAAATACCTCTCCAGACTCGATGATTTATGATCAGACCGTTGAGCATATAGCAGGCAGTCGCTCTCTGACCCCCAGGTCGTCTAAAAGCAGATTAATCATCATTTGATGTTTCTCTGGTTTGGTATGAAAGTTGCTTAATGACTGATGGCGTACTACAGTGTCAAAAGGAGGTGAAGCAGGTGACGTCAAACCCGCTCAGTGGCAGTTATAGTAATGTAAGGTCTGACTTCAGTAATTTTCGCACCCAGTTAAGTGCCCTTCAAAGTGCCGTCAATTCCGGCAATCAGGACCAGGTCAATTCGTCGAAAAGCACTTTTTCGACAACATTGAGCCAGGTCATTAATGATTTGTCCACTGTCAATCAGGCACAGCCCGCTGCCAGCACCGGTACGGTACAAAGCGTGGGCAACAGCAGCGGCATGAACGGTCTGCAGAATGACCTTCAGACGCTTCAGAACGCGTTAAACTCGGTCGGTGGAAGCCAGGGCAGTTCCAGCTCTTTGGCCAATGCTTTGAGTAAAGTGCAAAGCGATATGGACAGTATTCAGAAGGGGCACCATCACGCGCAGAGACATAGCGGGACTTTCGTTCACTCAGGTGGCAAAACCACGGGCAGCGACACTCTTACTGCTTTGGCAGCGTTATTTGGAAACGGGGGGCAGAATCAAACTAACGTCAGCGGCGTTAATATTCAGGCTTAAGTATTAAGGAGACAGAAGGCTGAGGGCAGAAGGTTGAAGACAAAATAAAATAATGATTAATTCTTTTTGTCTTTAGTCTTGTGCCTCCAGCCTTTTGTCTTACTTCACTTTGTCCTCAGCCAAACCCTCAATCTCCTTATCCTTAAGTTTTCTTGTAACGTCCTCATATGAACCCGAATGAATAATTTGATTGAACTGGTTGCGGTAATTGTTGACGAGGCTGACTCCCTCGATTACAACGTCATAGGCCAGCCATGTTCCATTCTTATTAAACATTTTGTAATCTATGAGCACATCAATGTTCTTTTTTGTAACAATCTTGGTCTTGACTACTGCATAAACGCCATCTATTATTTCGTCTCCATAGACAAATTGCTCATCGTTATAGCTCTCAATCTTCCTGATGTACGTGCGTTCCAGGAGATCTGTGTATAGCCCCACAAATTCTTTTTGTTCTTCAGGTGTTCTCTGCTTCCAGTACCTGGCCAGAGAACGCTTTGCCATTTCCTCAAAATCAAACCGTTCGCTGATTATTTTGCGTATTGCGCTCCTGCGCTCTTTGGTCCTGGCGGGCTTTTTCAGCTCCTTGCTTTTCAAAACATCCAGTACGCTATCGGTAGTCTGCTTTACAAGATCTGTCGCCACGCCGGCACTTGCATTCGAAACCAGAAAAAAAACGATCATGCAAGACAACAAAATAGACTGCAGAATAAGCCCCCTCTTCATAACCCCTCCTTAAAAGCGTCGAACGCCGTACACTTTACGAAACCGTCATATTTTGCCGTAGATGAATTTCGATATGGCTTCTTCAATATCGATGGGAGATTCCGTCTCCCTGATTTTACTTCCATTTGTCAGCAACTTGTCCGAGCCTCCGGCAGTTATCTGCACAAACTTTTCTCCGATAAGACCTTTGGTCTTTATGGAAGCTATTGCATCTTCCTGAATTCTTACCTTGTTATTGATGGCAAGCTCGAGCATTGCCTCATAGTTATTGTCAAGGCGTATGCTTTTTACTCTTCCTATCTCCACCCCGGCAATTTCAACGGCAGCGCCTGTTTTCACCCCTCCGGCCTTTTCAAACTCAGCGTAGAGGGCATAAGATCCGCCGCCCATTACATCAAGCCTCCCCAGCTTGATTGAAATAAACGCAAGAGCAAAAATGCCGAGCAGCAGAAAGAAACCGGCAGCTATTTCTGCGTCAAACTTCTTCATTGCGACCTCCTGAATGATAAATTATCCACAAGATACATCAGCGTCACGGCATGTGCTCACGAATTTTTTCACAAACGGGTCTTTATTGCAGATAATATCATGCGGCGTGCCTGATGCTATGATACGGCCTGAATACAGCATAGCTACTCTATCGGCAACTTCAAACACTTCGGGTATCTCATGGCTTATTATAATACCTGTAAAACCGTATTTCTCATGAGTGCTGATGATTAGTTTGTGTATAGCATTCATAATTATAGGATCAAGACCGGTCGTAGGTTCATCGAAAAAGATAGTGCTGGGGCCCAGGATCAGCGCCCGGGCAAGCGCGACCCGCCGCTTCATGCCGCCGCTGATCTCCGAGGGATATTTGTCGTCTATGCCCCTAAGCCCCACATCCTCAAGAGCGCTCTTGCCCCTCTGAAGTATTTCTGTTTCATCGAGATCTGTTTTTTCCCTGAGCGGAAAGACAACATTTTCAAAAACAGTCATGGAATCGAATAAGGCACTGCCCTGAAAAACAATGCCGAACTTGTCTCTTATCTTGTCCAGCTCTCTTTTGCTCATTGTCGAAATATCGGCGCCGTCGACCATTATGCTCCCCTTATCAGGTTTCATAAGCCCTATAAGATGTCTGAGAAGCACGGTCTTCCCCCCTCCGCTTTCTCCGATAATTGCAATAACTTCCCTGTCGGCTATTTTAAGGTCAACGCCTTGCAGTACCTTTTGACCACCAAAAGATTTCTCCAGTCCTATAATTTCAATCATTGAACTTTTCCTTTTATACCAGAACAGAACCGACGAAGTAATCCCATATGAGTATCAAAACAGAAGACATAACTACCGCCTCTGTCGTGGACCTGCTGACGCCCTCCGCGCCGTATCCCGTCTCATCCGTGTGGAAGCCCTTATAGCAGGATACCCACGAAACAATGACGCCGAAGCTTATTGATTTATACAGTCCCATCCTGATATCGGACATTTCGACAAAATGTTCCATCTGGGAAAAGTATGTCCCGGAACTCAGACCGAGCAGTTTTACTCCCACTAGGTATCCGCCGTAAATGCCTATCAGATCGAAAATCGCGGCAAGCAATGGGAACACGATAATAGCTGCCACAATGTTCGGCACGCTAAGGTATCTGAGAGGGTTTAAAGCCATGGTGGTCAATACGTCGATCTGCTCAGAGATTCGCATGATGCCTATCTCCGCAGTGAGCGCGGAACCGGCCCTGCCTGTAACCATCAATGCGGAAAGGACCGGGCCCAGTTCGCGTATCAGGCTCAGGGCCACAGCAGGCCCCAGCAATGCATCCGAGCCGAATTTTCTCAGGGTGTAATAGAGTTGAATGGCAAGTACCATCCCTGTAAAGGCCCCTGTAAGAAGTATGACGATCAAAGACTTGGTGCCGAAAAACCTTATCTGCCTGAATAAATAGCGATGCTTGAAAGGAGGGACAAAGACAAGATAAAGCGACTCGATCAGAAAAAGGACCATCCTACCCATTGTCCTGACCTTAGACAATGCCCATGCCCCTAATCTTCTGATTATTCTCTCCATCGGTTTTACTCGGAACTGTTGACGATCACAGTATCGCTGATTTCGACCAAGCCCTTTTTCACTAAGGCGCTGACTTCAGGCAGAACCTTGCTGATTACGGCTTCAGTGTCGACCGCTTCGATCTTTAAAGGCAGGGTTGTAGATAACTCAAGCATTTTTGAAGTGTGCAATACCCTATGCATACCGTAACCCGCAACCCCTCTGAAAACAGTTACTCCTGATATTTTATTTGAATAAAAAAGCTCCATCAGCACTTCGTACAAGGGCAACCCTTTATGCTTATCAGTTTCGTCAACATAAATAGTGAGCTTCTTGGCAGGCCCGCTCTTTATCATGGATGCCTCCTACATTGGACTTGATGCACTACAGTTTCGCTATCACCTCTCCGAGCTTCAATGCCGCAAAGCCGGCTGCAACGCTGCAAACAACATTCAATAAGGCAATAAGAGTCTCGCCGTCTTTGAGCAGACTGCCTGTTTCATACTCGAAAGTAGAAAAAGTGGTATAAGCTCCCAAAAAGCCCACAACCAGAAACAATCTCCACTGCGGGTTGACCATATAACGCTCCGTAAACAGGACCATGAGCAACCCTATCAGAAAGCTCCCACTGACGTTTATGGCAAACGTGCCCAGCGGAAAACTACGTCCCCACCTCTGACCTATCCAGAGTCCTATCGCATATCGGGATATGGCCCCTATAAAACCGCCGGCGCCTATAATAAGATAATTATGCATAAACCCCTAAAAAATACAATGATATTGCAAGGCTAGTATTATAACTCAAGCTGTACGATTTTGTGGGTCGAACTGCACTGATATCTTTGAGGGCTGATCATCTGCCGGAAATCAGATAACGGCTGCGCTTTCATCATTCTTCATTGTGCGCCTTGACAGCCAGCTTTAGAGATCGCACCTCTCTGCTGTCGTACCCTGAGTAAAAAAAGGAAAAGACTGTATTATTTGTGAGAAGAGGGTCAATCGCATCCTCGATAATGCCGTTCTGTACAAGATCGTTCCAGGACCGCGTCCCTTTTACCGGCGAGAACTCAGCAAGATATATCCTGACATCCAGAGACTTCAGGAAGTTGACGCTTTCAATGACCTCAGGCAGTTCCTGGCCCGGCAGACCATACATGAGATATACGCCCAATTCGTCTTTCTTGAACCCGTTCTGTTTAAACAGTTCAACAGCGTCTGCCAGGTCGCTGTTAGTCACTTTGTCCCCGGTGTTACGCTGTCGTTGCCGGTCTGTTGTCTCAAGGCTCAGCCTGACAGTCTTAAAGTTGCTCATCAAGCGGGCCACCTCATCATCTACGAACCTGGCGTGAAGGCCGTTAGGAGTATGGAACCTGACCGGCAATCCGAAATGTGCGATGCTTTTCAGTATGGGCTTGGCATGATTGTCGGCATCATGAAGAAAAGCATCGTCATAAAGGGCGTAATCCCGTACACCCCTGCTATAAAGTTCAGCTATCTCATTCATTACATCCGCAGCGGAAGACCTGGCGTATTTTGCGTCGGACAGAAGCTCCGATGCGCAATACGGACACCTGAAAGGACAACCCTCAGAAGTTCTAAGCGCAGCAAAAGGATAGTGAGAGCAAAAAGGCAGCTTGTAATAGGGGACTGCATCCTTCTTCCGCATCAGTCTGAATCCGAAAGTGTAAAGAGCGATGTTCAGGCTTTCGGAGAGAGGTCCCCGGAAAACGAAATCTGCGCCGCCGGCATGAACAGCATGTTCATGATAAAGCGTGGCGTAAATGCCG
>JADFXI010000106.1 GCA_015233655.1 Nitrospirota bacterium
CATGCGTGCGCTTCTGGGTGTCGGAATACTGGATTTTCCGAGCATGACGGCTAAAACCGTCGACGAGTATCTCGGCAATGCCGACCGTTTTATACAGTTGTGGAAGGGAGATGCACTTATAACTCCGTGCATAGCTCCTCATTCCGCCTATGCCTGCAGTACTGAAACTTTAAGACGTGTAAGAGAACTGGCGGACCGGCATGGCGTCCTTACCTGTATTCATCTGTCTGAAACGACCTGGGAAGTGGATGAGCTTGTGCGACGTTATGGCAAGAGGCCGGTTGAATATCTCGAAGACATAGGTCTTCTAAGCGACAGACTGATTGCGGCCCATTGCGTGCAGGTGAATGAGCGCGAAATAGACCTCCTTGCAGCCGGAAGGGTTGCGGTTTCTCATTGCATTGAAAGCAATTTAAAACTCGCCTCAGGAATAGCCCCTGTTCCAGCCATGCTCGCTGCCGGATTGAAAGTTTCCCTTGGTACTGACGGAGCAGCCAGCAACAACGACCTGAATATTCTGAGTGAGATGTCTACAGCCGCAAAAGTGCATAAGGCTGCGGCAAATGATCCGACTGTTTTAGACTCCAAGACTGCGCTGATGATGGCAACCCGTTGGGGCGCCGAAGCGCTCGGTCTTGGGGGTCACGTCGGCAGCATAGAATGTGGGAAACGGGCGGACTTGCTCACCATGAACATGCGCAGCCCTCACCTGACGCCTGCTTATGACCTTTATTCACTTATTGTCTATTCGGCATTGGCCTCGGACGTCGAGGACGTATTGGTTGACGGCGTGCAGGTTGTCAGTGGCAGGAAACTGGTTACCGGCGATGAGGAAGCGATATTGCAAAAGGCATACGAGTGGGGCCGAAAAGTGATGGGCGCTGAATAAGGAAGAGTTCGGCAATGTTAATAGAGACCAAGAACTTAAAACAACACCTGAATGAAGCGCAAAGACGGTGGTTTAGTGACGATTTTTTTGACCTCATAGATTGAGTAAAGTTCAAAATAAATAGTCCGAAATGGCGTATTTTCACATAACGGTCAGGCAGCTCATGCAGCATGAACCTCCTGATGAACTCCTCGGCATCTACAGTCATAACTTTTTGCTTGTCTCCGTCAGCATCGTCACGCCAGATGAAGGTCACTTTACCGTTTTCGATCTTGAGGATACGATTATTGCTGATGGCTATCCTGTGGAAATATCTACTCAGATATGGAAGAACACCTGCCCTGGCCGTTAAACGGAGGCTTGCAGTAGACTACCCATTTCTCTTTTGCCAGAAACCGGCATTTTGGATAATGGCGGTTACGGCATGAGTTGTATGGTACAATAATGCGGGGTGCGTCACTTGTGAAAAGCTGAAAATAGGATGTGTTAATGAATAAACTGTTTTCCATGTCCATAAGGTCTCAGCTGTTTTCCATAGTTTTTATTCTGGCTTTTTTCGCGGCAGGCATTATCGTCTATTCCAGCATCAGTTTCAGAAACGAAAAGATCAATGAGGCCTTTAAGGACTCTTCAATGCTCGCGGACAGCGTGGCAAACGAGCATGAAAAGATGGTTGCCGACGCCAGGCAGCTTATGCTCACTCTGGCGCAACTGTCCGAAGTCAAAACCTATAACTCCGCCGGGATGCAGCAGGTACTGAAGGAAGTCCTCAGTGCAAACCCGAAGTATTCAAATATATTCATAACCGATCGGGCAGGCAGGGTGCTGGCCTCCGCAGTAACTGCCAGGGATTCCAACGTATCTGTATCGGACAGGAGGTATTTCATAAACGCGCTTGCCACCGGACGTTTTTCGTCCGGGGAATATATGATAAGCAGGTTCACGGGCAAGCCAGTCCTCTCCTTCGGTTATCCCTTTAAGGACAGACGCGGTGGAATCCTCGGCGTTATCGTCACAGGCATTGACCTGACGTATTACAAGACACTGCTTGATACATTGCAACTCCCGTCCGGCTCCAGTTACTTGTTACTGGATCATAAAGGGACTATTATGACCAGGGGCATCAACCCAACGGATTTTATAGGACAGCAATATGACCCTGCCGGATTCAAACGTATGGTGGACGGGCCTGATAAGAACACTTTTGTCGCGGTAGCCCATGACGGCATCAAGCGTTATATAAGCTATCGGAAGATCAGACTGGATGGTGAGCAGACGCCCTACATGTATATCCGATCCGGCATCCCCGTTGCTATGGTCTTGTCAGGCGCGAATAAGGTCCTTATGAGGGATCTAATATTGTTAACAGCTTCTCTCTGTATTGTTGTTGTTTTAGCATGGATTATCGCAAAGCATTCGATCATAGACCGTCTCGCTTTATTGGAAATGGCATCCAAACGTTTGGCTGACGGCGATCTTAATGTGAAGGTTTCAGATCTCGTTGCAGGTGGGGAGTTGAGCCGTCTTGCCCTGACTTTTGACCATATGGCCCGTCAGATTGGCTTAAGGGAAGAGTCGCTGGAGCAGAAGACCCTGGAACAGAACGCGATCCTCGAAAACGCCCTCGTAGGCATAGCATTTCTGAAGGACAGACGGTTTGTCTGGATCAACAGCAAGATGGAACAAATGTTCGGATACCCTATGAGCGAAATCAGCGGACTGACGACGGAAATGTTTTATCCGTCGCATGAAAGTTATGAGCAACTCGGCAGCGAGGCGTATCCGGTGCTCGCGGCCGGCGGCACTTACTATTGCGAACGCAAGATGAAACGGAAGGACGGCTCTTTGTTCTGGTGCAGTATTTCCGGAAAGACCATTGACCCGTCGGTGTTGAGCAAAGGCGCCATCTGGGTTTTGGAGGACATCACAGAGCGCAAGCAGGCGGAGTCGGAACTTCGACTGCATAGCGAAATCCTGGCAAATATGGCCGAAGGGGTTTTTCTGATTCGCACCAGAGACGAGAGAATTGTTTATGCTAATAAGAAATTGGAATATATGTTAGGGTATGATTCTGGGGAACTTGTCGGAAAACATGTAAGTATTGTTAATGCCCCTTGTGAAAAGAGTCCTGAAGAAAGAGCAGAGGAAACCATCCAAGGTCTCAATGCCAACGGGGTCTGGCAGGGTGAGGTACAGAATATAAGAAAAAACGAAACCATATTCTGGTGTAATGTGAATGTTTCAACATATGAACATCCGCAATATGGAAGCGTCTGGATATCTATCCACCAAGACATTACCGAGCGCAAATTGATGGAGATGGCACTGCAGCAGAGCGAGGAGAAATTCCGAACCCTCTTTGAATCCGCCATCGATGCCCTCTTTATCATCGACATGGACGGCAATTTCATAGACGTCAACAAGACCGCCTATGAGCGTCTTGGCTATACGAAAGAGGAAATGCTCTCTATGAAGTTGTCC
Organism: Nitrospirota bacterium; assembly: GCA_015233655.1. Lineage (GTDB taxonomy): Bacteria > Nitrospirota > Thermodesulfovibrionia > Thermodesulfovibrionales > Dissulfurispiraceae > JADFXI01. Next base: position 3,371 of record JADFXI010000106.1, read on the forward strand.
CAGTTAGACCAGCCCGAGTTTGCCGCCAGATTACAGGAGCGAATGGAGCATATGCAAAACAAAGGAGAGGGTGTGTTCGAATCAGCTCACCTGAGAAAAGACGGCACCGCCATGCCGGTGGAGATAAACACGCGTGTTATGGAGTTTCAGGGGAAGAAGGTGTTTTTCAGCGTTATCCGAGACATAAGCGAGCGCAAGCAGATGGAGGAGGCGCTGCACGAGAGCGAAAAACGTTATCGCACCCTTTTTGAACAGTCGCCGGACGGCATGCTGCTCATAGACACCGCCGGCAAGATAATCAAATTCAATGAAACCGCCCACCAGCAACTTGGTTATACAAGAGAGGAGTTTGAAAAACTAAGCTTGTCGGATATCGACCCTGTTGAGAGCCCCGAACAAATACAAGACAGAATTAACAGGCTTCTGAAAGAAGGGAAAGTCGAGTTTGATGTCAAGCATAGGACAAAACAGGGAGAAATACGGGATGTTCAAATCATAACGCAGCCCATAGACCTGTCAGGCAAAACTTTTTTCCATACGATATGGTTTGATATTACCGAGCGCAAGAAGGCCGAGCAGCAGATAAAGCAGTCTCTGAAAGAGAAAGAGATCCTGCTGAGGGAGATACATCACAGAGTCAAGAACAACCTGGCGGTCATATCCAGTCTTCTTAGGCTGCAGGCACTGGGAGCTAAGAATGAAAGTCTGAGCGAGGCACTTGAAGAAAGCCAGCAGCGCATCAAATCGATGGCACTTGTCCATGAACACCTATACCAGGCACGGGATTTTTCCTGTATCAACTATAAAGACTTCATTAATGATATAGTCAAGGAATTAGAAACAATTCATCTCAAACGTAACAGGACAATAGTAACTAAACTTAACATTGAGGACTTGACCCTTGACATTGACTCCGCCATTCCATGCAGCTTAATAATAAATGAGCTTATTACAAATACATACAAATATGCCTTCCCTGACAGCAGAAGCGGGGAGCTGAGCATCAGCTTTGTAAAGGAGGCTGATACATATATCCTGGCAATCAAAGATAACGGCATTGGCCTGCCGGAAGGTTTTGATTATAGAAAGTCAAACACATTAGGCTTGCAGATAGTCAATGTTTTGTGCAAACAACTCAGGGGTACCCTGCAAATGCGGTCGGACAGAGGGACAGAAGCAGTTATTACCTTTAAGCCTAAGGGGAATCAATTTGGAAAAGAAAAAAATACTGATAGTTGAAGATGAAGGGGTAGTAGCCCTCACGATAAAAAAAGACCTGGAACTCATGGAATATGAGGTTGTTGACATATTTGCTTCAGGAGAGGAAGCAATTGAAGGCATTAAGGCGGCGAACCCTGACCTGATATTAATGGATATAAAACTTCAGGGCAAAATGGATGGCATAGAAACAGCCAATGACATATCCAAACAATATGATGTTCCTGTGATATACCTTACTGCACACTCTGAGGAAGAGACGCTTCGGAGAGCGAAAAAAACGGAGCCGTATGGGTATCTTCTGAAACCTGTCAATGAAAAAGAATTGCATACAGCCGTGGAAATAGCACTATACAAGCACAATCTCGACTGCAAACTACGTGAAAGTGAAGAACAATATCGTTTACTTGCGGAGAATATGGGGGATGTGATCTGGAAGTTTAATATAATTACGGGCCGTTTTACCTTTGTAAGCCCCTCTGTTCAAAAGATGCGCGGTTTAACTCCATGGCAAGCCATGCAGCAAACAATGAAAGCCACACTTAGCCCAAAATCATATAAGATGTTTATGGAGGGGCTGAGAAGCCGTCTTATCGCCTTTGCAGCCGGAGACATCTTTTCAACGCGGATACAGACACATTATTTGGAACAAGTGCATCAAAATGGTTCCTTGGTGCCTACCGAGGTAGTGACGACACTGCTATCGAATGAGGAGGGCCGAGCAACCGAACTATTGGGAGTAAGCCGCGATATCACCCAACGCAAGCAGATGGAGGAAAGTCTCAAAAAGGTTTCAGAAGAACTGAAACAGAGTAACGAGGCTTTGGAGCAATTTGCTCGTGACGCGTCACACGATCTGCAGGAACCGTTAATTTCAGTGGGAGCTGCCTTAAAACTTCTGAAACGTAAAAACAAAGACGCTCTTAATGCTGAAGCCGAAGATTATATTAACCAGTCGATGGACCAGATAACTCATATGCAGACACTCATTAAGGAACTGCTGGATTTTGCTCGCATCGGAACCCGCAAGAAGAATTTTGAACTGACCGACTGTTCGACTATTCTCGACAGGGCGCTTGCCAATTTAAAGGGCAGCATTGAAAAAAATGAAGTGACTGTAACGCGTGATTATTTGCCTGAGATTATGTGTAATAGCACCCAAATGACCCGGTTATTCCAGAACCTTATCAGCAATGCAATAAAGTTTTGTGGTAAGGAACCACTTCTTATCCATGTCTCTGCTGAACGAAAGGGAAAAGAATGGGCATTCTCAGTTCGTGACAATGGTATTGGTATCGAGACTAAAGACATTGAAAATGTTTTTAAAGTTTTTCATCGTTTTCATCATAAAGAAGAGCTTACTGGAAGCGGTATCGGTTTAGCGACTTGCAAGAAAGTAGTTGAACTGCACGGAGGCAGTATATGGGTGGAGTCGAAGCCAAACAATGGTTCAACTTTTTATTTCACAATTCCAGATGGAACTGATTAGCCTATATTCAAGACCTAACTGATGACTCTTGTGAGCAGGTCGTGACGAGATGACCACACTCTCAATCCTTTTATTGCCCGTCAAGCACATCCCTGACTTTTTCAAGCAAATCGGTCGAGCTGAAAGGTTTGCTGATAAAATTCATTCCTTCGTCTAGTATCTTGTAATGAGACATAATATCATTTGTATATCCTGACATATATAACACCTTGAACCCATTCCTGAGAACATTCAGCCGCTCGATAAATTCACGGCCGCTCATGTTAGGCATGACCACATCAGTCAGGATCAAATGGATCGGCTTTTTAATTTCCCCCATTATCTCTAAGGCCTCAATGCCGTGACAGGCCTCTAATACTGTATATCCGTGTTTTTGCAGAATAGTAACAGTACTTCTTCTTACAGGGGCTTCATCTTCAACAACAAGTATTGTTTCATATCCGTTTGGAAGCTCTTTTATAACAGAATTTAAAATGTGAGCTTCAGTCTTACCATAAACCCTAGGCAAATAAATCTTAAAAGTTGTGCCCTTGCCTTCTTCGCTGTAGCACCAGATATCTCCGCCATTCTGCTTTACGATCCCGTATACTGTGGCGAGGCCAAGCCCTGTTCCCTTGTCTTTCCCCTTTGTCGTAAAAAACGGCTCGAATATGTGTTCCTTCACTTCTTCTTTCATTCCCATTCCGGTGTCTTCAACAACGATCATTATATATTCCCCTGGTACAATGCCTGGATGGTCTCTGACATAGCAATCATCCAGTTCGATATTGCCGGTCTTTATCAGGAATTCCCCGCCATCAGGCATGGCATCCCTGGCATTGACCGCCAGGTTCATAAGGACCTGTTCGATCTGAGAGGGGTCCGACTTCACATGGCCAAGGTCCGGCGCTAATATTGTATGCAGTTTTATGTCCTCTCCCAAAAAACGTTTCAGCATTTTATTCAGATCTGATACGAGATCATTCAGGTTTACGATCTTTGGCTCAGAAACCTGTTTACGGCTGAAGGCAAGGAGCTGACGGGTTATACGTGATGCCTTTAAAGCAGCTGAACGGACCGTCTCAAGATTATTGTATAACGGATTTTCTTGTCCTACCTCTGACATGGAAAGGTCCGAAAAACCGATAATAGCGGTCAGGCAGTTGTTAAAATCGTGCGCCACGCCGCCTGCAAGCCTTCCTATAGCTTCCATCTTCTGGGCCTGATAAAACTTTTCTTCTACATTCTTGCGCTCCGTAATATCTACAATCAGTCCCTCATAACTCACAAGCACCTGGCCTTCATAGTGCGGTACAGGAGTGTTTTTTACCCATCTGAGCGATCCGTCCTTGTGTATAATACGATGTTCAAGGGGTAGCGACGGTGCTCCGGCGAGTACTTTTTCAGCCTGGCTGATAACAGCATCACGGTCTTCTTCATGTACCATTCGATACCAGAGGTCAGGATCTGCATAGTATTCTTCAGATGTAAAGCCTGTTACCCCTTCGCATCCCGGGCCGTGTACTGTACCGATGGTCCTGCCGTCTTTGATCGTGACGCTGTATATATAATCAATTGAAGCCTCCACCAGTCGTCTGTATCTTTTCTCGCTCTCCTGTACGACCTCCGCCATTCGTTCTCTTTCTGAAATTTCAGCCATAAGATCTGCTGTCCGTTTAATGACCACTTGCTCAAGTTCATCGTTAACTGCTTTCAACCTGTGTTCGCTTTCGTTAAGTCTGCGGTTTTTATCAAGGATATTTTCATAAGCGGAAGCAAAATAGTTTGTTATCCGCTGACGGCTTACAGTAATCAAATTATCCCCATCTTCATGAGGCGCATTAGTTCCGCCATTTTTGGCCCGCCAATCGTGTGATGTTATTATTTGCTCCAATTTTGATATTAAATATTCGGCGCTATAAGGCTTGGGGATATAGTTGTCTGCCCCGGCTACAATCCCCTCAATAATGTCTTCCGGCGCGGTCAATTGCGTCAGCAGCACAACAGGAATATTTCTCAAAGCAGTGTCGCTCTTTATCTTCCTGCACAGTTTAAACCCGTCCATTACAGGCATATTTACATCAGTGACAACTATATCGGGATTCAGCTCTCTCGTCTTCTCAAGACCTTCGATGCCGTTTCTTGCCAGATACACTGAATATCCATTTTGTTCAAGAATATCTCTTAACAGTTCGGACTGGACTTTGCTGTCTTCTACGGCCAGAATGTTAAATCCGTTCCAGTTCTTGTCGGTTTTCAATGGATATCCTCCTGTAAATCGCCGGGGCCACAGCAACAAATGGGACATTCATCCCGTTCATGGATTCTGAGTGTCCGATAAACATATAGCCGTTTGGGACAAGATACCGGGAAAACTTGTTTATCAACTTTTCCTGGGTCTGACGGTCGAAATAGATAAGCACATTTCTGCAGAAGATTATGTCCATGGGCTCACGTATTCCAAAATCGGCATCCATAAAATTCAGTCTTTTGAATTTTACGAGCTGCCTCAGTACAGGGACTATCCTCACAAGCCCCCTGCTTCTGTCCTTGCTCTTCATAAGATATTTATCTTTAAGGTTCGCGGGCAAAGGCTCGGCACTGTCCCTGTCGTATATGGCAAATAGTGCTTTATCAAGTGCCCGCGTCGAAATATCCGTCGCCAATATGGAATAGCGAAACTTCATATCAGTATATCTTTCCGCAAATTCGTTCATGACCATCGCAAGGGTATATGGTTCTTCTCCGGTTGAACAGCCTGCGCTCCATGCCATTAATGGCTTTCCTGGGCCTGCTCCAAATGACTGTGCAAGTTCCGGCACGGCATACCTGACAAGATAATCAAAATGTTCCGGTTCGCGATAGAAATCAGTCTTATTGGTTGTGACAACATCGATCATATGCACAAGCTCGTCTTGCATCCCTTTACTGCTGAACAGGTAATTGCCATACTCGGCGTAAGACTTCATATCAAGACACCTCAGTCTCCTGCGCAATCTTGACTCAAGCATGATCTTTTTTGCTCCGGATATTTTTATACCGCACTGCGAATATATGAATTCACTGAACCGGTAGAATTCCCTTGCCGACATCTCTGCCGCATTAGTGGCGGAATTGCAGATATCACTTATGGCTTCCATTCGGAAATCACCGCCTTTTACTGATAATAAGCCGCAGAGGTCATTCAGGCGGCCCCTGCGGCCGGCATCGTCTCAGGCCTCCACCAACTCCTCTTCTCTTTCACGAAGGCGGTCATGCGCATCCTGCACAACTGCCAGTTCCTCTGAAGAAAACACCCGGTCCATATCGAGTATCATGATGAACTCCCCATTACGCTTTCCCATGCCGCTGATAAACTCTGTTCTGATGCTCATCCCTATTTTAGGGGCCGGCTCTATCTGGTCCGGTTCAAGCTCGATCACCTCCTGAACAGAGTCGGCAAGATCCCCTATCACAGCAGTTTCCCCGTTAATGGTCACCTCTGTGACTATAATGCAGGTGTTCACGGTCTTTTCGGTCATTGTCATCCCAAACTTCAAACGCATGTCGACAACAGGCACTACATTGCCGCGCAGGTTAATCACGCCCCTCATAAAATCCGGCGTTTGGGGCACTTTGGTTACAGTAGTGAAGTCTAGTATCTCACGCACCTTTGCGACATCAAGCGCAAAAATCTCATCCGCCAGTTTGAAAGTAAGATACTGTCTCGTATCTGTAATTGTTGTGAAGCCCATGTGTCCCTCCCTATATTTGTTCAAACTCGTCGTCTAACTTATCGCCGCCGTTTCCCATATCCAAAGCTACCCCCGCAAGCTGTGGGACCGCCCTCATATTTTGAGTCCCAGAAGTAGTTTTTTGTGTTGAGGTCACAGTCTTCTGTGAAGTTTGATTGCTATGACGCGTCTCGCGCCTCTTTGCCTTCTTCGCTGAGGTGCCGTTGCCGCTGACCTTAAAAAACTCGATAGCGGTCTGCAACTGTTCTGCCTGACCTGACAGTTCTTCGGACGATGCCGCCATCTGTTCAGCAGCACTCGCATTTTGCTGGACTACCTTGTCCAACTGCTGGATGGCATTGTTTATTTGTGACGCACCGGCATCCTGTTCCCTGCTTGCCGCGCTGATTTCCTGCACAAGCTCTGCTGTCTTCTGTATCGCGGGAACCAGGTTCTTAAGCTTATCCCCGGCCTTTTCAGCGATTTCAACGCTTGACCCTGACAGTTTGCTGATCTCACCTGCCGCTGTTTGGCTCCTTTCAGCCAGTTTCCTGACTTCTGATGCGACAACCGCAAACCCTTTGCCGTGCTCACCTGCGCGCGCTGCTTCGATCGCAGCATTCAAGGCCAGCATGTTCGTCTGCCTTGCGATTTCCTCGATTATCGATATTTTGTTTGCGATGTCCTTCATTGCATTCACAGTTTCGTCTACAGCCCTACCGCCTTCTCTTGCATCGTCGGCTGATTTTACCGCTATTTTTTCCGTCTGTTGGGCA
>JADFXI010000107.1 GCA_015233655.1 Nitrospirota bacterium
GCACTACCAGCAGATCTTTTATTCCTTTTGAGGCGAGTTCATGGAGCATCTCATCCGTTGTCGGTTCAAGCCATTTCACCGGCCCGGTCTTACTCTGGTACGAAAGATGCCATTGCAGGTTGAGTTTTTCTGCAAGGGCTTCGATGGTGGCCCGAATTTCATTGACGTAAGGATCTCCTGCATCGACAAGTTTTTTGGGCAGGCTATGGGCGCTGAAGAGAACAGTGGCCCCTGAGTCAAAACTCTTTAATCCCTCGCGGATACGTTCAGCAAGCGCTTCTATGTATAAAGGATGATTGAACCAGGATGTAACACAGGCGTATTCAAGAGGATATTTTGCAGCCGCATTTCTGAAATGTTTGATCGAAGACCCTGTTGTGGCAACTGAGTAATGAGGGTAGAGGCTAATGGCAATAACTTTCTTTATTCCTTCTTTGTGCATTTGTTCGAGGCTCTCCTCGGTAAAAGGATGCCAGTAGCGCATGCCTACATAAACTTTGTATTTCAGAAGGTTTTGGGATTCTGCATTCGCATTAAGTTGTTTTGCGAGCGCCTCTGCCTGAGCGGACGTTATACTCAGCAGGGGTGATTTGCCGCCTATAAGGTTGTAGTTAGCAACCGTTTTCTTGAGTTTAGCTCGGATAATGATAGATGCTATTGTTTTTTGGAGAAATCCAGGCCCGAGCCTGATAATGTCCCTGTCAGAGAAAAGGTTGTGGAGGAACGGCTTAATAGCAGCTATTGAGTCCGGACCACCGAGATTTAGAAGAATTACGCCTATCACAACATACAGAATACAGTATTGGGCAAGAGGATGCAACATCCCGAATTGCGCGTACAAAATAACGGGTTAGACTATGCTCTTAAGATTTTAACAAATCGCCCGATAACTTATATGAAGGCAGAAAAGTCACGATAACGGGTCATCTATATTCGGACAGTGGATGACTAATTGAAAATGTGAATCTTTATAATGGGTTAGTAGCATTGGAACCAGGTTTTAAAGGAGGACAAGATGGCCATCAATCCAGTAAACAATGCTCCGTTAGTGCCGCCGCAAGCGCTTCCAAAGCAGGGCGGTAATGTTAACGTGAACAACAAAGTTAACAATCCAGCAGTTGCACCACAGAGCAAGGTGGCAAATGATGGAGACGACACAGGAGTAAAGAAAGCTGCTGAAGTTCAACCGCAGGAGAGCAAGTCTAAAGTCCAAGCAACAATAAACAAATTTGCCTAATAAGTTCCTAACGGGGATAAGAGTCTAATATTTTTTCAAAAGACTTTTTTCCCCTTTTTTTTACTCTTTTTTCCCACATACAAAAACAAGTACTTTCAAAGAGTTTAGATATTCAGATGAGTCATGGAGTTTTTTATTGACAATAATTATTCTAATATGATAATATTTATTAAATAAGAAGCAATAGAAGGTGGCTTGTATGATTGGATACAGAGAACTCAGATTAAAACTCACGCCGCAGAGGATAGCGATCCTCGATTATCTCAAGGACAATATTGAGCATCCTTCGGCAGATGATATCTACAAGGCGGTGTCCTTGAAATATCCGACCATGTCCTTTGCAACGGTTTACAACACCCTTGAAGCACTGAGGAAAAAGGGCGGAGTTACGGAGCTGACTATCGATGCGACGAAAAAGCGCTTTGATCCCAATACAAAGCCGCACCACCATCTGATATGCATCGAGTGCAGAAGGATCGTGGACATAGACGTGACTTATGACTTGACGCTATCCGGAGAAAAAAAGAGCGGTTTCGATATCGTCGGAAACCATATAGAGTTTTATGGAATCTGTCCGGAATGCAAAGACCATCATCATAATCCAAAGAAAGAAAATTAGAGGTTGCGATAGAAATCTTGTAAGTGCTGTTGAAGAGTAGTCAAAAAGCTACTATGATTTAAATGGGCTGTAAAAAGGCAATTGAAAGAGACCCGATGCACAGCAATAAAAGAAAAATTCTTTATTATAAGGAGGTAGTTATGAGCGAAATCTGTTGCGGGTTAAGGGTGGGGCAAGCAGTGCCGGATTTTAAGATGGAGACGTATGAGCCGACAAAAGGCGATTTCGGAGAAATCAGCCTCGCAAAGTTGAAGGCGGACAAGAAATGGACTGTCCTTGTTTTCTATCCTGCTGACTTCACATTTGTATGTGCCACTGAATTCGGCGCACTGGCTGAGTTGTATGAGCAGTTCAAGGAGCTTGGGGCCGAGGTCATCACAGTGAGCACGGATACGAAATTTGTCCATCTCGCCTGGCAACGCGATGAGGCCATGCTGAAAAATGCCAAATATCCTATGGGTGCTGACCGCACCGGCGCAGTATCGAGAATGTTCGGGGTATACAATGAAGAAACAGGGCTCGATTACAGGGGCTCATTCATTATTAATCCTGAGGGCACTCTTCTTAATTCAGAAGTGAATTTCTACAACATGGGCAGAAACATGAATGAGCTTTTGAGGAAACTTAAGGCGAATATACACCTGTCAAAGTATGGTGACGAAGCATGTCCGGCCAAGTGGCAGGAAGAGGGAGACAAGACCCTTAAGCCATCTGCCAAGCTGGTCGGCAAGGTATCTGAGGCCTACGAAAAATAGTCATGAGCAGGGTGCAGGCTTTTCAGGCCTGCACCTTAATTTATATTCAGGGGGGCCTTATGCATTCCATGACAACGGACAATCTAAAAGCAGCATTTTCAGGCGAGAGCCAGGCGCACATGAAGTATCTTATTTTTGCAGACAAGGCAGAAGAGGAGAGTTTTAATAATATTGCGCGGCTTTTCAAGGCCATAGCATTTGCAGAGAGGATCCACGCTACAAACCATTTCAATGCCTTGCATGGAAAAGACCTGACATTCAATAACCTCGGCGCCGCAATTGAAGGGGAGACCTATGAGGTGGCTGAAATGTATCCGGCCTTCAAGGCGGTAGCGGAAATGCAGAAAGAAACTAATGCGATAATATCCATGCACTATGCCTTTGAGGCAGAAAAGATCCACGCAGCGCTGTATGCCAAGGCAAAGGATGCTGTGAAGTCTACGAAGGACTTGGACATCGGCGAAATCAATATCTGCTCTGTTTGCGGGCATACAGTTGTCGGCAAAGCCCCTGAAAAATGTCCGACATGCGGGGTGGAGGGGACCAAGTTCAAAAACTTTTGAGGCCAGAAAGATCGACAACGGCTTTAGAATAAGTGATATAATTTTTCAGTAACAAGTATTATCATTGTTAAAGATTTTGACATGATATTTTCTGAAAAATGGAGCGGCAAGTTGTCGACCGGCGATATAATAGAATTCTTGAAAGAAGTGCCGCCGTTTCAGTACCTCGATGCGGAGACCATAACGGTCCTGGCAGGCAGGGTGACCCTTGCCTCTTATCCCGCAAATACGTATCTTTTGAAGCAGGACGGCCCGCCAAGCGAGCATCTGTTTATTATAAAGCAGGGTGGAGTCAAGGTATTTATCCGTTCAGAGGAAGGGGATGACGTCCTTACCGACTATCGCGGTGAGGGCGATGTTATCGGATATCTGTCGCTCTTCAGCAGCGATAAATCACGCGCCAATGTTGTGACTGTCGAAGACTCACAGTGCTATCTGATTGACCGCGACACAATGCAGGGCCTTATGGAGGAAAACGCTGCTGTAAGGGACTTCTTCCATCGCTCTTTTCTAGACAAATATCTTGACAGGACTTTCCAGAGCATGCAGGACAGAGGACTCCTGCATTCGGGAGGTTGCCAGCTTCTTCTTATCACCCCGGTGGGTGAGCTTGCCAGACGGAAGGTTATATCGGCACCCCAGGACATTTCGATACAGGAAGCCTCATCAATCATGTCAAAGCGCAGCATCGGCAGCCTGGTTATAACTGATTCAAATGGAGTTCCCACGGGAATCATCACCGATAAAGACCTGCGCGACAAAGTAGTCACAGCAGGCCGGGACATTAAAGAGAATGTCCGCAACATAATGAGCACGTTGCTTATCACTGCCGGGTCAAGGGAATACTGTTTCGAAGCGCTCCTTAAAATGATGCGGCATAATGTCCATCATCTTTTTGTAGTTGAAGACGGCAATGTAATGGGCATTATCACAAACCACGACATAATGATGTTGCAGGGGACTTCTCCCATTACAGTCGCTCGTGACATCGAGAGCAGGCAGACCGTTGACGAACTGGCCGGCGTAATAAAAAACATAGACCAGCTTGTAGCCCTGCTGCTCAAGGAAGGGATCAAGGCAACGATCCTTGCCAAAATAATTTCCGAAATAAATGACCGTATGGTGAAGAAGATTATAGAAATTGCGGAAAAAAAATATGGCAAGCCCCCGCTGCCATATTGCTGGATAGCGCTCGGCAGCGAGGGGCGCAAAGAGCAGACCTTTAAAACAGACCAGGATAACGCTATTATTTTTGCCGACGCTGCCTCTGATGACCAGGAAGAAAGCATGCGAGAGTTTTTGGCTGATTTTACCGCTTTTATAAGGGACGGCCTCGTGAAGTGCGGTTTTCCTCTCTGCCCGGGCGGTTATATGGCGAGCAACATTCATTGGCGCCAGCCCCTGGCCGTATGGAAGAAGTATTTTTCATCCTGGATACGAACGCCTACCGCTGTTGCGCTGCTCAGTTCGCTCATATTTTTTGATTTCAGACCGATACACGGAGACTTTGCACTGGCCGAAGAGCTAAGGAGTTATCTGACCGCTGCTGCAGAGGGGGACAAAGTATTCCTGGGCAGTCTGGCCAATACAATTATAAAGAACCGGCCTCCAATAGGTTTCATGAAATCGTTTATCGTCGAGAAAAGCGGCGAGCACAAGGACCAGCTGGACCTCAAAATAAAAGGTGTCGCAATGCTGGTGGACATCGCAAGGCTTTTTGCCCTGGAGCGCGGCGTAAAGGAACCCGCAACGATTGACCGCATCGAGGCATTGAAGGACAAGCATACGATTGTACAGGAGTATGCGGATGAGATGATACAGGCCTTTGAGTTCATGATGTTCCGCAGGATTCAGCACCAGTTTGAGCAAATCTCGGAAGGAATCGAGCCTGACAATTTTATCAACCCAGGGGTGCTCAGCAATATGGATAAGCGATTAATGCGCGACGCCTTCCATCTCATTTCGCGTCTCCAGGAGTTGATTATAGAGCGCTACAAAGGCATGATCTGGTAACAGCCGGGGGATGATGCAATGCTGCACTATGACTTGTCCGTGAAATCTTTTATAATTTAGACATGAGGGGCACATTGAAATATATGATGGCTGCGGTTTTTGCATTGTTGTTTACGGTTGCCGGCAGCGGGTGCGCCAGACAGGAAATACGCACCGACAATGCCACTGAAAACGAGATTGCCGGGACTTACTCACTTATTGTATGCAGCGACTGGTACGGGTCAGACCTCGTGACCGTTGCGGTCCTTAGTAAAGAAGATGCCCCTTATGCCCTGGTGCCTTATGGCCCTGATTTCAATTGCAGCATTACAAAGCATCAGGCGGCAAAGGATGCGCTTGCAGAGGCAGCCGGCATCATTAGAAGGAATCCGGACGTCGCCGGCACGCAATTGGGCCGCATTACAGACATCAGCGGCAAGGTATTAGGTTATGAGGTGAGACCTGTATACAGGGCATTCAGATACGGCTCTCCCGATATTTTTGAAACATTCTACTGGAGAGAGAACGACAAGGTTTTTTTCAAGATATGGTTTCTTCCCAGGGAAGAGAGATAAACTCTATTTTATGATTCGCCTGCGCATGAGCCGGAATGGATAAACTGAAAACAGCACTGCAACAGCCACGAGCCAGACAATGTCCCCCGCAACAACTGAGAACTTGCCGAGTGCGAAGGCCCTGCAGATGTTGACAAGATGATAAAGCGGAGTAAAGAATGCGATTTTTGTGACCCACGGCGGCAGAGTGTCTATGGGAAAGAAGATGCCGGAAAAGAGAAACATCGGGGTCATTAAAAGAGTGTAGAAATAATTGAAGGAATCTATCCCCGGTACTTTAGCGACGAAGATCAGCGAGATTTCTGAAAAAATCAGGCCGCTTATAAACAGAACAGGTATTACCAATATCACCAGGGGTGAGGCCACAAGGCCGAAGAGCGAGATTACGATAATTATAATGGTGCCGTATACCAGGCTCTTGGTCGATCCCCACATCAGTTCACCGGCGATGAGGTCATCGATCGTTATAGGTGTGGCAAGGATTGCGTCAAAGGTCTTCTGAAAGGTCATCCTCACGAACGTGCTGTAGGTGCATTCGTAAACGGCTGCAAACATGGATGAGGATGCGATGATCCCCGGTGCGATGAAATTAACATATGGCAGTCCGTTTATCTCTTTTACAAAAGCCCCGAGTCCAAGCCCCAGGGCGGCAAGATATAAAATCGGCTCCACAAAATTAAGAGCGAAGCTCGACTTGTACAGCTTGGTGTAGACCATGAGGTGACGCTGCCAGACCCTGAATGCGCGCCTAACTTTCAAGGGACCTCCCGGTGAGCTTCAGGTATACATTCTCGAGGTTTCCGCCATGCAGCGCGATCAAGCTGGACGGCGAATCAATCGTCACTATTTTACCGGAGTCCATTATAGCGACCCTGTCACACAGCTTCTGTGCTTCTTCCATATAGTGGGTCGTAAGGAGCAAAGTCGCGCCCTTTACTTTCAGGTCCTCAAGTTTGTCCCATACGGCATGCCTGCTATGCGGATCCAGTCCGGTGGTCGGCTCGTCCATGATAAGCAAATCCGGATTGTTGACCAATGAGCGGGCCAGGATGAGACGCTGTTTCATGCCTCCGGAAAGATTGTCTATCCTGGCGTTTGCCTTCTCTTTCATCTCGACGAAATCGAGCAGTTCCCACGCCAAAGGAAGAGAAACTTTCTTTGGAATATCGAAATACCTGGCATAGACAATTAAGTTCTCAAGCACAGTGAGGTCTGGGTCAAGATTGGCTTCCTGTGGCATGACACCAATACGGGCCTTTATTTCACTCGGCTTTTCGGTAACATTCAATCCGAAGATCCTTACATCGCCTGAGGACGGAGGCATGAAGCAATAAATGATTTTCATGACTGTTGTCTTACCTGCCCCGTTCGGCCCGAGAAACCCGAAGCACTCCCCCCTTTCGATCTCGAAATCGATCGAATCAACCGCTTTCAGCCCATTGTAGTATTTGGTCAGTGCTTTTGCTGTGACAATAGGATTCATTATTGGATATTATAACGCATAGCAGACACTACGAACCTTCCTAAAGAAAACCAACACTGAAACAGCATGTTACTGCTGGCCAGTATGAGAGTTTTTTATAAACGTATCAATATGTTATAATAACCGATACTTTATAAAATGAGAGGGAATGAATGTTGCAATCCAATGTGTCGATCAGTATAGAAGACGAGATGAAAGTAAGCTACCTTGATTACGCGATGAGCGTAATCATCGGAAGGGCCTTGCCTGAAGTAAGGGATGGGCTCAAGCCTGTTCAGAGAAGAATACTTTATGCCATGTTCAGGGAAGGACTCCTCCCCAACAAGAAATACTCCAAGTGCGCCGGTGTTGTAGGCGAAGTCTTGAAAAAATACCATCCCCACGGCGACTCGGCTGTCTACGATGCGATGGTGAGGCTGGCCCAGGATTTCAATATGCGTTATATGCTTGTGGACGGGCAGGGTAATTTCGGCTCTATTGATGGCGATCCTGCTGCTGCATACCGGTATACCGAAGCGCGGCTCGCAAAGATAGCTGAAGAACTGCTTGCTGATATAGATAAAGAGACTGTTGATTTCACCCCTAATTTCGACGAAACCACGGAAGAGCCCGTAGTGTTGCCTACGCGGGTTCCCAATCTCCTCGTTAACGGGTCTGCCGGTATCGCCGTAGGAATGGCGACCAATATCCCTCCTCACAATCTTGGAGAAATTATTGATGGGCTTCTAATGCTTCTTGATAATCCTGAGGTCAGGGTCAATGATTTGATGACAGTCATTAAGGGGCCTGACTTCCCGACCGGCGCTATTATTCACGGGACTGAAGGCATAGTGAATGCCTATACGACAGGCAGGGGATTGATAAAGGTGCGCGCCAAGGTTGTGATTGAACGCGAGGCCCGAGGCAATGAAAGCATCATTGTTACAGAGCTGCCTTACCAGGTCAATAAGGCGCGGCTGATCGAAAAAATTGCTGAACTAGTCCGCGAAAAGCGAATTGAAGGCATCTCTGACATCAGGGACGAATCCGACAGGGACGGCATCAGGGTTGTGATGGAGATCAAGCGCGGCGAAATGGCGCAGGTGATTCTCAACAATCTTTACAAACATACGGCGATGGAATCCACCTTCGGGGTAATCATGCTTGCGCTTGTTGATGGGCAGCCCCATGTTCTGACGCTCAAGCACATGCTGGACAAATTCCTGCATCACCGCAGGAGCGTTGTCCTGCGCAGGACGCGTTTCGAGTTGCGCAAGGCCGAGGAAAAAGCCCACATCCTGGAAGGTCTGAAAATAGCGCTTGACCATCTTGACGAAATCATCAGCCTTATAAGGCGATCAAAAACGCCGGAGGAAGCAAAAACGGGTTTGATGACCAACTACCCGTTGTCACTTATCCAGGCCCAGGCCATACTGGATATGAGGCTGCAGCGTCTGACCGGACTCGAACGCGATAAGATAATAAAGGATTACGAAGAGACCCTGAAAGAGATAGAAAGGTTGAAGGCCATTCTTGGAAGTGATGCCCTGGTGTCGCAAATCATCAGGGAGGAACTCTTAGAGGTAAAGGGCAAATATGCTGATGAAAGAAGGACAGACATAGTGCCCGGAATGGCGGATTTGACCATAGAAGACCTGATTACTGAAGAAGAGATGGTCATAACGGTGTCCCATAACGGCTATATCAAGCGTAATCCTTTGTCGATATACAGAAGCCAGCGTCGCGGAGGAAAGGGACTGACCGGCATGGAAACCAGAGAAGAGGACTTTGTTGAGCAGCTATTCATAGGGTCCACCCATGATTACATGCTGTTCTTCAGCAACAAAGGCAGGCTCTATTGGCTGAAGATTTATCAGATACCGGAGGCTGGTCGTGCAGCAAAGGGCAAGGCTCTCATAAACGTTCTCTCTCTTTCCGAAGGCGAACGCATCTCTACCGCCCTGAATGTAAAGGATTTCAACGAGGGTTATCTGATGATGTTCACCAAGGCAGGCGTAGTGAAAAAGACAAAGCTGGATGAATACGACAACCCGAGGGCAAAGGGGATAATAGCTGTTACGCTCGATGAGGGAGATGAACTTATAGCCGTTAAAAAGACCTCGGGCGACAATGATATCGTCATAGGCACTAAACGCGGGCTTGCCGCAAGGTTTAAAGAGGATGATGTCAGGTCAGTAGGCCGCACAGCCCGCGGCGTTATAGGTATTCGTTTGGGCAAGGACGATGAGGTTGTTTCCGCTAACGTGGTAGAGGAAAGATTGACGCTGCTTACAGTGACGGAAAAAGGGCTCGGCAAGAGGACCTCGACGAGTGAATATCCTCTTCATGGCCGTGGCGGCAAGGGAGTTATATCAATCAAGGTGGTGGAGAGAGGCGGAAACGCGGTCGGTCTCCTGCAGGTAAAAGATGAAGATGAAGTTGTTCTTATTACCAACGGCGGCAAATTGATCAGGACCGTTGCGGGTAATATTTCAGTGCTCGGAAGAAATACTCAGGGCGTTAAATTGATGGACCTCGATCCTGAAGACCGGATAGTGAGCATAGGCCGGGTCGCTGAAGAATGAAGAAGGCCGAGCTGTGGGTAATGCTTTTTATACTCGGGGCTCTGGGGTTTAACTGGCCGTTTGTCGAAATATTCAGTAAAGGGCTGGCAGCCTATATGTTTGCTTTCTGGTTTGTTTTTATTTTAATGACAGCCGTTGCCAGTTTCCGCTCGTCCTGATTTGATAGAGAGGGCCTTGTTCTGCTGCCCTGATAATGTGAGTACCTGAGCCATGTTCAGTCCCTATGACCTGTTTTTTATAGTATTGGGATATCTAATACTGCTCTTTGCCGTTGCCTATTATGCGGAGCGCAAAGAGCGGTCAGGCAACAGTAT
>JADFXI010000108.1 GCA_015233655.1 Nitrospirota bacterium
TTACCGGAGAAGACTCGAAATGTCCCCCAAAGTGGAGGAAGGTTACAAGAATATGCTCTCCGAAAGAAACAATACTCAGCTCAAATATGATGATCTTATGAAAAAGTATATGGAAGCCAAAGTGGCCAAAGGGCTCGAAAAGGACAAGATGGGGGAACACTTTACATTGATAGATCCGGCCAGACTTCCTGAGAAGCCGGTTAGACCGAACCGTCCGGCTATTATCCTGATAGGACTTGTTCTGGGTATCGGCGCAGGAATAGGGACGACAGCTCTGCAAGAGTCCTCCGACAGTTCGGCCCGCCGACCGGACGACCTTACCTCGGTCTTTCAGTTTCCTGTCCTTGCAGAGATCCCGGAGATTATGACACTCGGCGATGAGCTGCGCAAGAAAAATCGCCTGAAGACTGCTGCAGGAGCGACGGTCGTAGTATTGGTGGTACTTGTCGTGACTTTTCATCTCTTTGTGATGGATCTCGACGTTTTTTGGGCCCGTGTAGCACGTCGTCTTTTTTAAAACAAAAAAGTTACCACAACTTTTTTCTGTTTTGAACAAGGAGGTGAGTTGATGTCTGACAAGATGGATAAAGCGATATCTTTTTTCAAGCAGGGGAAGACCGGCGAAAAAAAAGAGGTCATAGAGAAATCAGTGATGCCCGAAATGCCGGTCGAGAGCAGACCCGATCTGAATGTCAAAGATACCGCTGAAATCCCTGTGCAAAACAGGGTGGTCAGGAAAGACTGGAAGGCGCTGTCATCTATTGCGAAAGAGAGAAGGAAGACAATAGAAAAGGAAATACCCGAGTTGCCTGTGCAGAACAAGATGGTGCAGGAAGGCAAAAAATTACTGTCATCGCTTGTGAGGGGAGCAAAAAAAATAAAGGACAAGAAAGCGCCTGAAATGCCATTAAGGAAAAGCGCGGTCCAAAAAGGTAAGAATGCATTGTCATTGCTCGCCGGAGGCATGTCAGGCGGCATTGAAAAGGTGTCGGCCATTTTCACGGCCCGTAAGAAGTCGCCTTCGAATGCCGCATCAACAGGGTTGGAGACCCCCGATGCCGGTCTGTCACAGAATGGTCCGGTTGAGAACGTAAGTGTAAGGGGAAACGGAAAGAAAAAGGCCGGATGGCTTTCTCCGGATTACTGTCAGTCCAGGACTTTCCACCTGGACCCGGGACTTATCGAGGCAAACCGTTGTCTGGCTTATCTGGACAGCGTTCCGGGAGCCGAAGCTTACAGGATACTGCGGACACAAATTTTACAGCGTACCAGAAGCACGGGCGGAAACCTGATAATGGTCACGAGTGTTCTGCCGGGGGAGGGCAAGACACTGACAGCCATAAATTTGGCCTTTACCTTTGCCAGAGAGTATCAGCACACGGTCCTGCTTCTTGATGGAGACCTGAAGAAGCAGAGTATTCATAAATACCTGGGATGCAACGGCGACAGGGGGTTGATAGATTATCTGCTGGACGGCGCTCATGTTCCGGAACTGATTACTTATCCCGGGATCGAGAAGATGACGCTCATTTCCGGCGGCAGGTCCTATAAGGAAAGCGCCGAAATACTTGGGTCGCCGCGTATGAGAGAACTTATATCAGATATGAAAGGGCGCTATCCTGAACGGTACGCTATTATTGACGCCCCCTCAATCTTGACAGGAGCGGACGTCCTGACCCTTGCCCCGCTGGTCGACCATGTGATTGTTGTTGTCCGGCAAGGAAAAACATCTATGGACGATGCCCGCAAGGCGATCAAGTTTCTCCCGAAAGAGAAGGTACTCGGGTTTGTACTGAACCGCTGTAATAAATAAGCCTCCCATTTAGTGAAAGCGCAAAAAATTCTTGATAATATCATGTAAACGAATGTTGACAATGTAAACTAAGGTTGACATGATATTGTCTGTATGACATTGTAAGTGTGCATTTATAGATGTCATCACCTTGTTATTGCGAGCAAAAAAGGCATATTAAGTCCTGTTGTAAGTCCATAACGGATTGATTCTTATTGGTTGCTTTGTAACTAAAATTTGTGATAATCTATAAGGGCATAATTTCCATGGGTTCAATATTTTATGGTTTACGGGCATGTTTATTGCTTAAACCTAATGGTATTAAAAATTTGAACTTAAGTATTAACCGGAGGATGTAGAATGAACGTGCTTATTTTTCTCAGCAATTATCTTTTTTGCGAGGGTATTAAGAATCTTCTTGTACTTGAAAATTCTAAGAGTGGGTCCAAACCATTTGTTGTAGAATGCGGTCGCAACAGCAAAAAAGAGAAGTTCATCCCCGATATTGTATTAGTGGATTTTTACAGTATTGATCAAAAGCTGCTTTTAAGATACCCTGACGCAAAGGTTATTTTAATTAATACAGGACTGGACCAGAAAGTTATAGCATCTCTGATGTATTCTTTTAAGATAGATGGCTTGCTTGCGGCCGAAACTGATAGCAATCTGTTAGTGAAAGCGCTGAAAGCCGTGAATAATGATGAAATCTGGCTCGACAATAAACATGTTAAGGCATTGCTGCATAAAGAAGGATTGGTTCCCAAGGGGTATGAGATGCATGCAGCTACTCCAAGGGAGCATGAGGTTATCGAGTGTGTCAGCATGGGTTTATCAAACAAAGAGATTGCATCGAAGCTCTGTGTTAGCGAGCAGACAGTGAAGGCCCATCTGAACAGGATTTTTAAGAGATTCAATATTTCAAGTCGTGCTAAACTGGCGGCGTTAGCCACAAATGGTAATGGCCATAGACACGGTCATAGCCACAATATGCATGCATATTAAAGTTTAATACTGCTCGCAGTATTCCATCTCCGTCACCTAAATACTATTTCTGAAAAATGTAGCCTAATTCGACCCTTGACAAATGGTCATTTAAGGGCTACTGTAAAGGTCGAGAAATGGGTATATCAGTGGCAATTCCCGAAGAAGCGAATCAGAGGTTTCTTAAAACATCGGCAGAGTATTGCCTCTGTGTATTATCCTTATTATTTATCTTTGGTCTATCGATAAACTTTGACTGCTACGGGGCTACTACAGGCACACTCAAGTGGAGCTATGCAACGGAAGGACCTATACATTCTTCTCCGGCCATAGGCAGTGATGGGACCGTGTATGTCGGCTGTTATGATCATAAACTCTATGCCATCAACAACGATGGCACTCTTAAGTGGAGCTATACAACAGGCTACGCTGTGGAATCTTCTCCAGCTATACGGAGCGATGGAACAGTATATATTGGCTCTGATGACAACAGGCTCTATGCCATCAACGGCGATGGCACTCTTAAATGGAGCTATGCAACCGGCTATGCTGTAAGGTCTACTCCTGCTATTGGCAGTGACTGTACAGTGTACGTTGGCTCTGATGACAACAAACTCTATGCAATCAACAGCGGCGGCACTCTCAAGTGGAGCTATGCAACTGGAGGTGCTGTAAGGTCTTCTCCTGCGATAGGCAGCGACGGGACTGTTTATGCCGGCTCTGATGACGGCAAACTCTATGCAATCAGCAGCGACGGTACTCTAAAATGGAGCTATGCAACAGGCGGCAAGGTATACTCTTCTCCGGCGATAGGCAGTGACGGGACTGTTTATGTGGGGTATACCGGCTCTTATACAGGCCTTTGTAATAACAAGCTCTATGCCATCAACGGAGACGGCACTCTTAAGTGGAGCTATACAACCAGCTTCGCCGGCGGAGGGTCTACATCATGCTCCCTGTTTTCTCCTGTTATAGGAGGTGACGGGACTGTTTATGTGGGCTTTGGTGAATTAAGCCAGTTGCCATCATATCATAGCGATGTAATCTACGGAAGACTTTTTGCAGTAAACGGAGACGGTACTTTTAAGTGGAGCTATACAACTGGCAGCTATGTAGAATCTACTCCTGCGATAGGCAGTGACGGTACAGTATATGCCGGCTCTGATGACGGCAAACTCTATGCAATCAACAGCGACGGTATTCTGAAATGGAGCTATGCAACAGGAGGTATTGTATATTCTTCTCCGGCAATAAGTAGTGATGGTACAGTTTATGTAGGTTCTTATGACAACAAGCTCTATGCTTTCTATGGGGGCACCGTGCCGGCCAACTCCCAGTGGCCCACGTTCATGTCTGATAATAGTCATTCAGGCCGGGCTGGAGCGTCAGCGAGTTCATGCAGCTATACATTAGGTTCATACAGTCAGTCCATGTGCCCCTCCGCAGGCACTGGCAGTGTAGTTGTGACGCCTTCATCATGTTGCGCCTGGACTGCCGCAAGCAATGTGTCATGGATAACGATAACCTCAGGAAGCAGCGGAACAGGAGGCGGCACTGTGAACTATTCTGTTTCCGCTAACACATCGGGCAGTTCAAGGACGGGCACATTAACAATAGCGGGACAGACGTTTACTGTTATGCAGTCGGCATCAATTACGCATTACTTAACTGCTCCTTCAACCACACTTGTTTCTCGTGGCTCAATCTTTGGCCCGATAACTTCTTCAATCACAAACACTACCAGTTTAAGCTGCTCACTAAACTTATATGCGTCTGTGTACACTCCCAAAGGTTCATGGGTTGACTATATTACGACGACGATGACTATTTCAGCAGGTCAGAGTGTAAGCAATAATAATAATATTATTCGATTGATTCCTGCTCTTGCTGACACAGGCACCTATTACTTCTGTGAAGGCTTATACGACACAAGCTGGAATTTAATAGATTTCAAATGCGTTAGTTTTACTGTCCAGTAAAACTGCTTGAACTGGCAACGGGTCCTCTCTTGGAGTCGCAGAAAAGGCCTCTTGGCGCCCTCATTCAGCACTCATGTCGTTTTGATTATGCATACCTATAAATTAGAATTAATACAATACATGTTAATGCTTTGTAAACTTTAGACCTAATGCTTAAAGTGAAGAAAGTTTATATCTAAGTTGTCATCAGTTTTATTTATGAAAAAATAGTCTTTTGACCAATTGAATAGCCGCCTTATGCTGTGTCAATATCAACGCATATTATTTAAAAGGAGGTTGACGTCATGAAGAAGTATGTGGGCAAGGTGATTCTGCTGGCAGTGATATTAATTTGCGTTGCACTTGGAGCATTAAGCCCGGCCAAAGCAGGAACTAACTATAGCATTTTGGATTTTTGTGCGTTGGTTCTTTTCTTTGAATTTGTCAGGCCAATTTTTGCTGAGTGAAGTGGCATTGTTTTGTTAGAAATGCAGGATCTGTTGTTTCGTTTGAAACGAATACACCTCATAGTGATTGCCCGATCCCTTCCGGTTTTTTGCGATAATGATTAAAGACTTTTAAATTATTGGGTTTGTATTATAATAGAACCTGCAGAATTAGCATGTCTTTTTTTTACTGAAGTGCAAGCCTTCCTGTTTATCATTAAGGAAAGGCCAAATTGTATTTGTGATGAGTGTTTCAGCCAAAATGTTGCAACATTTTTTCTCGGTGACGAAATGTGACCGATATGGCGGTAGCGTTTCAAAAATCCTTCAATAGTTCGGACAATTACGTTTTTTTCTAAAAATAGGGGATGGCAATAGGAGATTAATAATATGACCATGAAAATCCAGTTCCAATCAATAAAAGTACTTTTTCTGTTATTTATCCTTTTTAGTATTCTTTCCTGCCAAAGCAAAACAAAAGAAGCGTTGCTGAGTGATGCAGAAAAACAGATGAAGGACAATAAGCCGTCCGCCGCAATTATACTCCTCAAGAATGCGCTCGAAAAAGATCAGAATTTTGTTGAGGCGAGGTACCAGCTTGGAAAAGCCTATACGGCTGCCGGCAAGTATGAACAGGCTGAAAGAGAATTTCAGAAGGTTGTCAGGATGGACCCCTCCCGTCCCGATGTGTTTATTGAGCTTGCAAAAGTAGACATTTACACCAATAAGGGAGATGATGCCCTTAAGGAACTTGGAAAATACGTTGCATCTCATCCCGAGACATCGGAAACACTCGAACTGAAAGGTACCGCGCATATCTTAAAGAAGGAGCTGAAGGAGGCGGAGGATTCTTTTCTGAATGCATTAAAACTTGAGCCGGAAAGAATTTCCGCTGAAATGGGCCTGGCGGCTGTTTACAGGACTAAAGGTGAAAATCAGGATGCTCAAAAGTTGCTCGAAAAAGTTCTCGCCAAGGATGCCAAGAATACAAAAGCCTACTACATGCTTGCCGATATGGATGTGGCTTCAAAGAACTTCGATAAGGCCTTGGAACTGTACAAAAAAATCTCGGAGATCAATCCCCAGGATAGCCAGGCGCTTTATAAGTCAGGTCTTATTTATATCGACAAGGGCGATGTTGGCACTGCTGAAAAGATCGCAGATGACCTTCTTGCGAAGTTCCCGAAAAGATCAGCAGGGGACGAGCTGAAGGGCATCATTAAATATTCCCGGAAAGATTACAGGGCTGCCATAGAGTCGCTGTTAAAGGCCACTGCAACACAGCCGACGCCTGGTTCCCTATATTATCTTGGACTCAGTCATTACAGCCTGTGTGAGTACGAACTGGCCCTTACACAATTCAAGAAGATTGTCGAAAGAGACCCTTCAAACAACCAGGCGAGACTGCTTATCGGGGTCATACTTCTCAAATTAAAAAGAACTGATACGGCCATAGCAGAAGTCAAAAAAGTTCTCGAGACCGACCAAAGCAACGCAATGGCCTACAACATACTTGGCAGTGCATACATGGCGAAAGGTCTGAATGAGGATGCCATGAAGGAGCTGAATACCGCTATTTACCTTGACCCCAATATGGCTGAGGCACATCTGAAAAAGGGGTTGTTCACATTAGGTATGGGTGATGCCAGGACTGCTGAGTTTGAGTTAAAGGCGGCGGTAAAGGTCTCTCCTGAAGTACTGAATACACGCCTGGTTCTCTATTCGTATTACATGAGCAAAAATAACTACGCCAAGGCCGTTGACGTGCTCAAAGAGGGGCTTACCGGCAAGAAATCAGACGCCCTCCTTTACAATTACATGGCTGCTGCATACTTCAAATCAAACAAGCCGGCCGAAGCCGAGGCCAGTCTTCAGAAAGCGAAGACCACCGACCCTGATTATTTCGCCCCTTATTTTAACCTCGCGAATTTTTATGCTGCAAAAAGCGATTACGCTAAAGCGCTGAATGAATATAATGCTGTTCTTAAGAGTGACCCGAAGAATGCTATGGCTATGATAAACAGCGCAGCCCTCAATGAGATGCAGGGCAAAGAGGCAGAGGCCCTGTCGCTCTATTCAAGAGCTGAAGAGACAAAAGACCGCAGGGCTTTCCTCGCCCTGACGGACTATTATTTCAGAAAGAAGGACACTAACAAGGCAATAGGCGTGCTCGATGCCATGATTAATGTATATCCAGCGGAGGTTGAAGCGCTCGAGATCAAGGGTAAGATTTATGCAACGGCAAAACAGTATAAAGAAGCTCTTGATATCTTTGAAAAGGTGGAAGCAAAAAATCCGGGCAAAGGCTTGCTCCTTATTGTCGGCACTTATGTGCAAATGGGGGACTATCCCCAGGCTATCAAAAGGCTTGAAAACAGTCTGAATACAAAGCCTGATGATGTTTCGTTGAGGACTGAGCTGGTAAAAATTTACGTTTCAAAGGCGGACTGGAACAAGGCTATTGCAAATGCCGAGATGATTATCAAATACAAGCCCGGCTCAGCTTACGGATATATTGTACTGGCTTCAGTATATGAAAAACAGGGCAGTATTGATAAGGCCATCGAAGTACTGAAAAAGGGTGTGTTGGCTGATGAAAAGGACGCCAGGCCTTCGCTGAAGCTCGGTAGTATGTACCAGAAGAAGAAGGAATTCGTCCAGGCAATTAAAGTTAATGAAGATGTTTTGAAAAGAAACCCTAGAGTCGTCGATGCTATATTCTCCCAAGGTACGATATATGAAGAAATGGGCAAGAAAAAAAGAGGCAATAAATAAATATCAGGAGGTCCTTGCAAAGGATGAGAACTATGTCCCTGCACTGAACAATCTTGCATATTTGTATATTCAGGGCGGTGGGAGCAAGGAAGCGGCACTCGAACTGGCTATCAGGGCATATAAACTGATCCCCAAAAGGCCTGAGGTGCTTGATACGGTGGGTTATGTGATGCTTAAATCCGGCAGGAAAGAGGATGCCCGTAAAATGCTCAGGAATGCTGCAGAACAGATGCCTGACAATGCCACAGTCAATTACCATCTTGCACTTGCTTATAAAGAAAACGGAAACAAGGGTCTCGCTATAGAAAGCCTCCAGAAGGCATTGAAGGGAGGTGCTTTCAAGGAAGCCAATGATGCTTCGGCATTGCTCGCCAAATTAAAGGGCAGATAGAAAGCCATGAACTCTAAATTCGGCAGGTAACTAAAGAGGACACAGAGAAATACTCTGTGCGCTCCGTGGTTCTCAGTCATGCACACAAAGAGACTGCTCATTATCGTAGATATTGCACTCTCCGCATTCGCGGTATTATTTGCATACCCGGATCTAAACACCGGTGGGTTCCGGCTTCAGAATATATTGACAGGATTGGATTATAGAGTATTCCCATTTATACTGCTTGTGGTTTTGTCCTCTTTTTTGATGGAACTCTACAGTCATGAGAGATTCGTTGACTTTAAAGTTCATTCGTCCAGAATTTTACTCGCCATGATTCTTGCTTTTTTAATGTTGCCCTCTTTTTATTTCTTTATGCCCTGTCTCAGTTTTGATAGAATTCTCCTTTTCAAGTCAATTGCTATTTTCAGTATTATGCAGCTGGTTTGGCATAAGGCATACCATGATATTGCAGGCGCTCCCGGCCTTGCGCAAAGGGTGCTGGTCCTCGGCAGCGGGCCGTTGGCAGAAAAAATAGGTGGAGTACTTACTTCAACAAAAACCAACTATTCTCTGCTCGGTTTTGTCGCGATGCCCAATAAGCCTGCGAGCGTCGTGCAGGAAAAAATTCTTGGAGACAGTGATGCCCTTGTCGAAATCGCAAAGAGTAGCAATGCTCAGAAATTGGTGGTATCTTTGGGTGAAAGGAGGGGGTTTTTCCCCTTGCAGGAGGTGTTAAGCTGCAAGTTTTTAGGGTTGGAGGTCGTTGATGCCACTTCATTTTATGAAGAAATTACAGGAAAACTGCTCATCGAGAACATGACGCCTAGCGCACTCATCTTTAGCAGAGGGTTCAGGATAACGGAGACAAAAAAATATTATAAGAGAATTCTGGACGTTTCATGTTCCACACTTGGTTTGTTATTGACTCTTCCTGTTGTTCCGATTATTGCACTTCTGATTAAGCTAGACTCAAAAGGCCCGATATTTTTTAAACAAATCAGGGTAGGCGAGGGGGAGAAGACTTTCGTTGTTTTTAAATTTAGAACGATGAGACAGGATGCCGAAAAGAATACTGGCGCAGTATGGGCCCAAAAAAATGATACGCGAGTCACTAAACTGGGAAGTTTTCTCAGGAAGACCAGACTTGACGAAATCCCTCAACTTTTCAATATCCTGAGAGGTGATATGAGTTTTATAGGCCCAAGGCCTGAGCGACCGGAATTCGTGGAGGAGCTTAAAAGAGATATCCCTTTTTATTCTGAACGCCACTTTGTCAAGCCCGGCTTGACCGGCTGGGCGCAGATTCGGTATCCTTACGGGGCTTCTGTCGAGGATGCGCTTGAAAAGCTGAGATTTGACCTGTTTTATATAAAGAATATGTCTGTGTTGTTCGATCTGTATATCATACTGGAGACAGTAAAAGTTATACTATTCCGTAGAGGCTCAAGATAGACGGTTTCGTAAAAAGTTTATATGCAAGGCGTGCAAGTCCTGAGGAATGAGGCGTACTTTGTTCGTACGCCGCAGTGACGATGGGCGCAGCGCAACGTAGGATATGAGCTTTTTACGGGACCGATAGGAGGAGAAATGAAGAAGAGTTTGATTTACGTATGCCTGTTTATATTCTCGGTTGTCGGCGTGTTTCATTACCCGGAGGTCTGTCTTGGGTATAATGTAATAGGTGAGGAGGATGTGTTGAAGATTGATGTATGGGACCATCCTGAGCTTACCGTTAC
>JADFXI010000109.1 GCA_015233655.1 Nitrospirota bacterium
GAGAAATCTGTGTCACATCTATGCCGCGAGCAGCTATGTCGGTCGCGACAAGTATCTGAAACGTGCCGTTGCGGAACCCGTTCATAGCAGCCTGCCGCCGCGCTTGAGAGAGGTTCCCCTGCAGGGCTGTGGCCTTGTAGCCGGCCTTTTCCAACTGTTCCGCCACGCGTTTGGCGCGGTGCTTAGTGCGAGTAAAGATCAATACCGATTCAGTGTCGGTATGGCGCAGCAGTTCGAGTATGAGAGCGGTTTTGAGGTGCTGATCGACCGGGTAGAGCGCATGCGCGACGCTGCTTGCGGGCGCGCTGGTATCGACCTGCACTATGACAGGCTCTTGCAGAACGTCATGGGCGAGACGGCGTATATCATCCGGCATTGTTGCCGAGAACAACAGCGTCTGGCGTCTGGCCGGTACGTGTTTGATGATCTTCCGGATATCAGGCAGGAATCCCATATCGAACATACGGTCAGCCTCGTCGAGTACAAGCACCTCGAGGTTCGACAGGCTGATCGTGCCCTGATTTATGTGATCGAGCAGGCGGCCGGGACAGGCGACGACGATTTCTACGCCGCGCTTGAGCTTATCAACCTGTGGATTAAAGGCAACGCCGCCGTAAATGGTTACGCTCCTGAGTCCTGTATGCTGGCCCAGGCTGCCGATTGCCTCGTGGATCTGCTCAGCCAGTTCGCGGGTCGGTGCGATTACGAGTGCCCTGACACGCTTGCGCGCACCTTGCATCAGCCGATGCAGTATCGGCAGAACAAAGGCCGCGGTCTTGCCTGTGCCTGTCTGTGCCAGGCCCATAATGTCGCGCTCCTCTATTACCAGCGGAATGGCCTGGGCCTGAATCGGCGTAGGCGTAATATAGCCCGCAGCTTTGACCCCAGCTGCGACGTGGGGGTGAAAATCAAATTTGTTAAAGTCCATAATCTCCTTTTGTCTGTGTTCGGAAAAAAAAGCCCCGGGTGTATCCCGGGGCTCACAATGATAAAGTTTTCATCGACTAAGTTTTCATCCGGTACAGCAATTACTGTGATAATTCTATCATTTTTGGACTGACTCTGTCAAAAAAGCAAAACTATTACAGGCTGATTTGACGGTCAAAAAATTCTCTTATCGCGTATACATGTTAATATTAATGACCGATGATCCAGACCGGCAGAGATCAAAACAATATAATCGACGTACTAAAAACTGTATTCGGCTACCAGACATTCCGTCCCAATCAGGAGGCCATAATCAGGAACATACTGGACGGCAGGGATGTCTTTGCCGTGATGCCCACAGGCGGCGGGAAATCCTTGTGCTACCAGTTGCCGGCAACTCTGATGCACGGCACTGCGATTGTCATCAGTCCGCTAATCTCGCTGATGAAAGACCAGGTGGATGCAGCGGTCGAAAACGGGATAGAGGCTGCGTTCATGAACAGCTCGATGAATGCCGATGAAGTGTCCGAGGTATATCGCAGGCTGCAATACAAGAAGATAAGGCTGCTCTATATCTCTCCCGAGAGGTTCGCCATGCCGCATTTCGTCGAGCGCCTTAAAAATGCGGACATCTCCCTCTTTGCCATAGACGAGGCCCATTGTGTATCTGAGTGGGGACATGATTTTCGTCCCGATTATCTCGGACTTTCCGTGATTCCAAAGATGTTTCCATATGTGCCGATTGCGGCCTTTACAGCGACTGCCACACAAAAGGTCCAGGAGGACATAATTAACAGGCTCGGGCTTAGAAGGCCGCATTTGGTGCGTGCATCCTTTAACCGTCCGAACCTCTATTATGAGGTCAAGGCAAAATCAAAAGTGGATTCGCAATTACTTGAGTTTCTCAGGGACCATCCAGGAGAATCAGGGATTGTCTACCGGACGACCCGCGATTCGGTGACGGCGACTGCTGATTTTCTGAAATCAAAGGGCGTTGCTGCGCTGCCCTACCATGCCGGCTTGTCCGCAGAAGAGCGGAACAGGAACCAGGAGGCCTTCAATAAGGATGAGACGCAGGTGATAGTGGCGACAATCGCCTTCGGCATGGGCATAGATAAATCGGATGTGCGATTTGTTGTCCATGCCGATCTCCCCAAAAATATCGAGGGCTATTACCAGGAGACAGGTCGGGCGGGCCGTGACGGGGAGCCGGCCAACTGCCTGCTCTTTTTCGGAAGGGGTGATATCCCGAAGATCCGTTATTTTATTAATGCGATAACCGACGAGAGGGAACGCCTGATAGCGATCGAAAAGCTGAACCAAACTGTAGGTTTCGCGTCGCACAACGTATGCAGAAGAAAACAGCTCCTCGGCTTCTTCGGAGAGGACTATCCAGGCGATAATTGCGGCGGCTGCGATATCTGTTCAGGGACTGTCGAACAGATAGACATTACTATTGCAGCTCAAATAATTATGTCGGCTGTATCAAGGACAGGCCAGCGCTTCGGGACGGGCCATATTATCGATATAGTGACAGGCGCTGATACAAAGCGCATCCGGGAGCTAAGGCATAACGAGGTCAAAACCTACGGCACAGGCAAAGGCAAAGACAAGAAATATTGGCGGTCTGTTGTCGATGAACTCATTGCGCAGGCAGCCCTCATGCAGGAAGGCGATCCTTATCCGGTGCTGAAGATTACGCAAAAGGGCTCCGACATTCTATATGGCAAGGAAAAAATTACGGCCTTGAGAAAAGAAGAGGCAAAGCCGAAGGCTGCGCGTCATAGGGGTGAGCTTGAGGGATACGACGAAGCGCTGTTTGAGAGGCTGCGCGCTGTCAGAAAGAAGATGGCCTCGGTGCAGCAGGTCCCTCCGTATATCATATTTTCGGACAAGACCCTGCATGAGATGTGCAAATACTTTCCATCGACATTGTCCGAAATGAGAAAGATAAGCGGCATAGGTGACGTCAAACTGCAACGGTACGGAGAAGATTTCGTCAGGGAGATAAACCTCTACCTGGATGAAAACCCGGCGGCAATTACAGAAATTGGTTCCGGAAATGCCGACCAGTCAGCTGACACGCATAAGAATAACAAAGGCGAAACAGTCGAAGAGACATATCTGTTTTTCAGGGGAGGGATGTCCCTTTCTGATATTGCCAAACTACGCAGCTTAACGCCTTCCACAATAGCATCCCATCTGGAACGCCTGATACAGGAAGGACGCCATGTTGATATGGACCGCCTTGTTGATCCGGAGAAGAGATTAAGGGTCGAGAAGTTTTTTCTGTCTTCAACAGAATGGGGCCTTGATCCTGTAGTAGAACATTTCAGCGGCATGGTAAGCTATGAAGAGGCGCGCCTTGTAAGGGCGCACTTGCTGCGCAATTCGAGTGCCCGAGACTGAGAGATGCAATTCCTGGTAAAAACCGTAAGTTCAACTATATTAGGCGCGGCAGGCGCCTGGCTGGGTGGCTTTGTGGGGTTTGGGACATCGTTATTAGTGGGCTTTATTTTAAGTATAGTGGGATGGTATCTGGCCAAGCACCTGTTGAATGAATACCTCTAATAATTCTGTTTGAAATGTTAGGACAAATAAAAAGCGGTTGCTTTCCGACGCCTCCGCATTTCACGAAGAAAGGGCTGGATCATGCGGACTCTTTGCTGAACCGGATTGCCGGCAGTACTGAGCAGGCCGATCCCTTCTGCTGCCGGACAGAGTGGCAGTTTTCGTTTCACGAAGCCTTCAGCCCTCATCGTGAATTATATTTCCGCAATTCCGATACCAGCATTATTGCCTTTGCAGGTTATGAACACCCGAACATCGGCACTATCCTGGAGCCTATCGAGTCGAACTGGTGCTTTTGCTGTCCTGTCCTGGGGCCTGATGCGGTAGACCTGCTGTCAGAGCTGCTGCAGGAAGGACCATTTTGTCATGCCCGGCCGTTCGTACTGTTGAGCGGCCTTATTCCCGGGTCCTCTTTGTTCATCAAGGTATTGACGACTTTTCAAGAACACTACCAATTTTTTCGACAGAAACCCACCGTTACCCGATGCGCTTCATTATCCGGGAATGTGGACGGATACCTGTCGAGGCGTTCCTCTAAATTCCGCCGTAACATCAGGCAGGCAGCCATACAGTTGGCCGGCATAGATGTGGTTTTTGAACGGTGCCTGCCTAGATCTGAAGAACAGGCAGATGAAGCTTATGGCAGGATGCTGGCTGTTGAAGAAACGAGCTGGAAAGGGATAGAACAGTGCGGAATGAATGTTCAGCCGTCCCGTGATTTCTATGGGCTCATGCTCCGGCGACTCAGCCTTTCCGGTAAAGGCAGGGTCATTTTCGCAAGAAGAGATGGCTGTGACATAGGGTATATCTTTGGAGGCATAACAGGGGGGTACTATCGGGGACAGCAGTTCAGTTTTGCTGAAGACTGGAGCAGCTATTCCATCGGTAACGTACTGCAGATGGAAAAGATACGGTGGATGTGCGAAGAGGGCATGTCCCGATATGATATGGGGCAAGCTATGGACTACAAGGTCCGCTGGGCGGAACTTGAGTTGCAGACCGAGAACCTGCTGCTGCGACCCATCAAGAGGGAGAGTTAAAACCGCAATACAATATCTGTTACAATCATGGTTAGCTGAGTATCCGATTTTCAGGAGAAGAAAGTCGCTATGGCAAAATGGTCGATGGTGCTTTTTGAGGAATAAGAAATGATTGTGTTTTTTGTGTTCTCAGTATTTATCATTATTTCTTGCGTAATACTGTTTGGTTTCATTATGCCCTATCTGAAGGCTGCCAAACACAAGAGATTGACAGCGCTGCTTGCCCTCGCCGATAGTTCTCTATCCTCCAGGCGTTGCATTACCGCTAAAAAAAATCTGACTGAGATAATGCAAGAATTGTTTACCTCTTCAGGTGAACCTATTTTCCCGGACCTTGTTGTTCGGTGTTTATTTGATTTCGGCAGGTACTGGAACCTGTGTGGACAGGACAACTCCTCGGCGGCAAATCAGGCCATAAGCAATTTTGAAAAATGTCTCGATTATTTTGAAAAACTAAAAGACGACGAAAAAACACCGGAGCTTTCGAGCCTGAAACATGAATGCGAGTACCGTCTTGGCTTGCTTTACCTGAATCAGGCCGAAGAAATGCCATCAGCTCGTAAGGCAAAACAGCTTGCGTTAGCTGAGAAGTTTTTGCTTTTGGCCATCGGCAATGTAGAGGACCTGTCAAAATCCGCACATTCCGGCGCCGTTGTTAAGCCGCAGGTTATATCGGCGAGGATAAGGTACGCTTTGGCCAAGACGTATCATATGCTTTCCTGGAACGGCAAAGACTCACGAGAGCTGCATCTCGCAAAATGTGTTGAGAACGCATCCGGTGCCATCCACGATTGTTTTTCCAGGGATGATTTCCCTTCCGAATGGGAACAGATGGTCAAGTTGAGGACAGAGGCATGCATTGATCTGTGCGGTTATGAAGGGGGCCATTCATATATCGATAAGTGCATTAATTTTCAAAACGAATATCTGGGCTATCTGAAGTCCGACGGCCGGTTAAGTGAAGCCTTTACCGGCTACCTTAGACTTGGAGATTTTCATATGAAAGCCGTCAACCCAACCGTGGCGACCGGCGAAATTCAGACGGAAGGCAATAAATACGACCAGATTATACGGGACTTTTTCGGTGATGAATCGGCTGAAAGCTCAACCGGCGAAGTCGTGAATCTGCAACATCATATTGAGGCTGCTCACAATGCCTATGTTGCTGCGCTAGAACTTGGCAAAGCCGCTATTTTGCCGAAATATGTAATCAGCGGCGCATACCGTAAGAAGGCGAAAACATTCATTGAGATGTATAAGGCCCGGCCAGACGAGAATTATTTAACTGATGCCCTGCAAGCGACACAGCAATGGCTTGACTATTGCGACAGTCCGAATGAAAAAACCGAGGTTATGCTTATTCAAGGCAGGCTGTTTATCCTATCCGGCACGGCAAAAGCCGATATGAAAGACAAACAGGCGTTATTTACTAATGCGCGGCGGGCTTATCAAAAGGCTGAAGAGGAATGCAGTCACAACAACGATCTGGACGGTAAACGTTATGTTGAAGAAATGCTGAGGAAAGTGGCTTTTCTGATGTTGCAGACTGCTTCGTAAATAACAACGCAACTTTATGTGCTTAATGAAAATGCCTGAATCGGAACTATATAGCTCTATTAAAATGAACAAATGGTATCATAAAACATGGAAAAGAACCATCCTTTAAGTAATATCTCAGCAATTCCGTAATAAGCCTAATGAAACTGGCATTACTGAATGAAAAGCAGCTGATCTGTTGTTAAGGCAGATTCGCAGCGCGTATTTCGCGCCTTATGGCCGCCTCAAAACATCGAAATGACTTAGCGAGTGAAAAGTATGCCGTCATGCCCGAGTGCCGTAATCGGGCATCCAGATTCCCTCGCCCCTTGTGGGAGAGGGTTAGGGAGAGGGGGATTGCAAAAGATAATTATTCACGGTGAGCGATTATTGTTTTTTTGGCTGTAGAGTTCGGCCATTATGAGGCGGGCGATATGGAGCTTTGAATAAGCAGTCCTGATTTGCTGTTTAAGGTTCAAAGTGATAAAGGCATGAAATAGGTTATATGCCAGCATCGTTATCAGCCAGAATGCTTCAATAGCACGAAGGGTATGTTTGTAAACATGGTCTGCGTGCCAGTAAGTGACCAACTCATTGAAGGCTTTGTTTTCGATATCCCATCTGCCATGTCCTATTTCGACGAAGGTTTTTGTTGCAACCGTCTGTTTGGGTATTGTGGTAACCCACATCCACTCCGAGACTTTATCTTCATTGTCACCGGTCTTTTGTCGGCGTACTGTAGTGGTCTCTACCGAACGGACAACGCGGACTTCATTTGCAAACTGTGGCCAGGTTGTGAATCCTTCCAGATCCCAACATTGCTTCATAACATTTTTTTGCTGCAAAACAACCGGCTGTTGCTGATTGAACAGGCTCATTGCATCCTGCAGTAAATCTCTTCGATCGTCCTTCAATACCGCAATTACATGCTTTCTATGAGCAGTTACGGTTTTGAAAAAAGGCGCGCGTGCATACAGGCCATCGGCTACAACAACATCAAACGCCCGGGGAAAGTTCAGCAAAACGCGTTTCAAAAGCCGTGTGGCAGCGGCAGTTTCCTCTTCACCGGGCATTTGCATCTCAAGGTCGATCAGGAGCACAAAATCTTTGCACTGGAGGATCGCCATAACGTGACGGTGATAATACTGGATTACTTCTGCATGTGAAGTCTTTATCTTCCGTTGCAAACAGTTATCGCAGCAGCGCAAATAACTCGCACTTGACTCGTGCCCATCAATAATCAATGCAAAGAAGTTGTCGCTGAAGGCAGGACGTAACACCTTATTTCGCTTTAGCCGGCTGTAGAGACGCCGCAAAATACCACGAAAGGCGTTACAGTCTATCGAACTGAAGACCGCGCCCATTGCATCGGCACTGGGTAAACAATCGCGATTAAGCCAGCGGTTCCAAAACCGGTGGTTGCTCTGTGTTTGTTCCAGTGCGTTAAGACTGCCCATCTGTGCCAGCGCCATAACCAAAGCGCTACCGGCAATCACAGGCGTTTTAATCCTTGGGCGAATGCGGCCATCCCTAATGCCCTGTAGCTGTGCATTGAGGTCATACACCTTGTCGGCGTATCTAAGTAGCCGCCTAAGAATCTCCGGTCCTTTGTGCTTTAGCAGATTTTACAAAACGCTCAAGACATTGCTGAGAGATGATATCCATCTGCCTTGTTATCTCCTTATAAGTATGCACCCACTCAAAAACGGTGTTTTCCAACTCATGCGGGATATGAAGCATCTTTCTCTTTCCCTGGTAGCGTACTGCAAGACACCATGATTCATGTTTCTCGCCTCTGGCGCATTTGCAGTTGGGTTTGCCGCAGGTTCTGGACATTTTTACAAGACCGCCTGCGACAAAAGGCATGTCATGGATGATCTTTGCAATCCTGGAACGCGCGAGCCGTTCCTCTTCGGGGAGATGACTACGGTGTTTCATGAGTTGCCTCCTTATATCTGTTATGTTGTAACATAACAGATATAAGGAGATATGTCAAGAAAAAAATGAATGCGATTTTGCTTGGTTACGATTATTTACTAAAATGAGACGGCTTTGAGAGATATTGAACAGAAGAAGGCTACTTAATTACGGAATCGCTGGTAATATCTTGCAGAACTTGAGTCAGGACCTGCGCTCTTTTATTGACTTGATAATCATATAGAGGGCACCTCCTCAAGCATATCGGTTAGAGGTATGCTTGAAATCTTAACCTTAAGGAGGTGCTGTATGGGATTGTACACAGGTTTTGATCTTCATTCAAGCAATTCATATGTGGGGATCATCGATGAGGATGGAGTCAGGCTATGGAAAAAGAAACTTCGGAACGAGCCAGGTCTGATTTTAGAAACGCTTAGACCGTTTAGGAAGGATATTGAGGGGATTGTAGTGGAGTCCACCTATGCGGTGAAGTTGCCGGGACAAAGGGCTGCCCCTTGATGGCTTGGACAATTGGGTCAAAGATGTTTAGGCCATTCTTTCGTAAGGTCGAGATATAGCTTCTTATACGAGCAAAGTGTTTGTCCCTTAGACGGTGCGGAAAGCCCCCGATATTTTGAGACGGACCTTGATCATGCGAATATCGCGTTCGGCTAAGTTACTCATGGTTGCCATCTTTATATCTTCTTACCCTGTTCTCGTATACTGCGCAGGCGCTTCTTTGACTATATAATGCATTAACTATTTTCGTGCAACCCCGGTTTTTTTTGCCGCTGCGGCTACAGCATCTGCAACTGTGGTCACAACACGGCTGTCAAAAGCCGAAGGGATGATATTCTCTTCATTTAGCTCATCCTCATTTAGTAGATAGGCAATGGCCTTCGATGCTGCAAACCTGATTTCGTCATTCACGCCCTTCGCCCTCACATCCAGCAGTCCCCTGAATATACCAGGGTAGCTTAGCGCGTTGTTGATCTGATTAGGATAGTCCGAACGTCCCGTCGCCATGATTTTAACGAAAGGTTGTGCTTCTTCCGGAGCAATTTCAGGGTCAGGATTGGCAAGCGCGAACACTATGGGATCGGGCGCCATGCGTCTAATGTCGTCGGCGGTTATCAGGTCAGGACCCGAAAGTCCGATAAACACATTCGCGCCGGTCATGACCTCGGAAAGTGTGCCTTTAACCTTGCGGGGGTTTGTTTTGCGGGCCAATATCGTCTTGCAGTGGTTCATGCCGGAATCTCGTCTCTCATAAATTGCACCGGTGCGGTCGCAAACTACTATATCACTCACGCCGTATGATATAAGAAGATTTGTTGTTGCCGTTGCCGAGGCCCCGGCTCCTGCAACCACATAACGGAATGTTCTTATATCCTTGCGAAGCAGTCTGCCTACATTAATCAAACCTGCAAGGACCACAGTTGCAGTCCCATGCTGGTCGTCATGAATAACGGGTATATCAAGGACCTCCATTAGTCTTGCTTCTATTTCAAAGCAGCGCGGCGCAGCAATGTCTTCGAGATTGACGGCGCCGAAAACAGGGGCGAGATATTTGACGGTCTTGATGATCTCTTCCGTGTCAGTAGTGTCGAGACAGAGTGGAAAAGCATCTATACCGGCAAACTCCTTGAAGATCATCGCCTTGCCCTCCATTACGGGAAGCGCGGCTTTGGGACCGATATTGCCGAATCCCAGTACTGCCGTGCCATCGGTGACAATAGCTACCGAATTGCCTTTAATAGTGTAGTTGTATGCATGCTCAGGTTCATTATAGATATCTTTGCAGACTCTCCCCACGCCCGGCGTATAAACCCTGGAAAAATCCTCAGGAGTGAGGATCGGTGTCTTGCTCCTTACTTCAATTTTTCCACCGGCATGCATGCCGAAGGTGCGGTCAAGCACATTGATGACCTTGACTCCCTG
>JADFXI010000010.1:0-22899 GCA_015233655.1 Nitrospirota bacterium
TAGCAGGGCAAACGCACTATGCTGAACCCTGGAGGTTAAGAATCTCAGCCCTGTAATCGTCATCATAGCCAGCCCTTAACCTTTTGTTTTTCACACCGAGCTTGCAAGATTTGTGTTGCTTTAGCAAATTCAAGGCAAAGCGTCTGATGATAGCCAGATTCTCAGCGCTATCACCTGTCCTTGCACGGCTCTGATCCTCGTTAAATGCCATATCCAGAACATAGTGCAAACTATTCTCAATCCCCCAGTGTGCACGAATCGTTGTGCCTAAATGCTTAGCGTCGGCAGGTAAGGAAGAGATGTAGTACCTGCGTTCTTTTGTCTTCTTACCCTGTATCTCACGAGTTGCATCAACCAGAACAAGAGATTTTAATCCGCTCCACTCTTCTTTCTGCTCAAGCCATTCAATGTTATCAGTAACCCATATCTTACGGGTCTCAATCCGGCCGTGATCCTTCTCCACCGTTTTGAAATCCCCTCGCGGCCTGTCTTTAGCCTCTGTGTCGAGATAAAGTTGCACATCATCCAATAGGTCCCCTTGATTGCCCTTTAAAGCAAGCACATAGTTTCCACCTGCTTGAACTATCTGCTCAGCAACGTCCTTCTGACAACCCATGGCGTCTATGGTAACTGTAACATCCTTAAGGTCAAACAAAGAAAGCACATCAGGTATCGCTGTTATCTCATTTGTCTTGTCATCAACCTTGCGCTGTCCTATCAAAACACCGTGCTTGCAGGACCATGCGTGTAGCATGTGCAAGGCTCGCCCAGCTTTACCTTTATGTGAACGCCTCAATGTCTTTCCATCCAACGCGATGTGTTCCTCTGATCCCATCTTTGCGTCTTTTGCCCATAAGGTAAACGCTTCTTCAAACCCCTTAGGGTCTATCAGCAGAAATACCCGCCTAAAAGTATCATGCGAGGGGATCCCGTTTGTAAGAGGCA
Source organism: Nitrospirota bacterium (assembly GCA_015233655.1). GTDB lineage: Bacteria > Nitrospirota > Thermodesulfovibrionia > Thermodesulfovibrionales > Dissulfurispiraceae > JADFXI01. Next base: position 946 of record JADFXI010000010.1, read on the forward strand.
AAAATTTCCTGAGCCAGTCTTTTTTTGCCTCCCCAAATATCGCTATCGTTTCCCAATCGTCACACCCCGATATGACTGCGCATAATACTATGCTCAGTATGTCTGAAAGCGCGTGCAGCTTGTTTTCTGTCTCTCTCCGTGGGTCTGTTACTTTGTCAAAATATGGCTTCGGATTCGGCAACATGGGCGCCTCCTTACGATTAATGCCCATGTTATTGCAGATTATGTGCCGATAGTACTATCCCCATTCATAGTGCGTTTGCCCTGTATATTGTAGTGTATCGACGAAAACTCAGCCTGGTTGATTGCGTCAGCTTTGAAGTCATTCGCAGCCTCGGAATCAAACACGTTTTCGCCTTCGACCCGCATTTTAAAGAACAGGGTTTTGCCTCTGTTTCTGCGCTATGATACCTTAACTAAGTCTGATCCTATGTGCCGCTATTAATACTACTGCTGCTGCGCCAGCCGGCTACCTGTCCGTAGCCGTGTCTCCTGCGCCGTAATTGACCTGACAGTTATGGTTACCGCCATTAGCACGAATATCGGCGTTCATGGCATTGGTATATGATATTTGCCCTTGCTGAGTGCCACCGCAAGTGCCTGCGTTGGTTAGCCTTGAGAGCGTGCCGCCCGGATTTAACAGGGTTCCAGGATTAATAGTTATTTCATTGTTATTATTTATATTGTTCCTGCAAGTATTCCCCGGGTTTATAACGAAGTCATATTGAGCACCAGTAGTGTTATACACCCTGTACCCTGCACAGCCTACATATACTGTCGCGGAGCAGGTATTGTTCCCGTATGCGTTGCTGACCCTGAGTGTGTAAGTGTTTGTGTCAGGAGTCGTGAGACTGCCTGTGGTGCAACTGCCGCCTGAAGCACTGGGGGATCCGCAGGTCCCGATTGGTGAAGGTGCGGCGGTCCATGTGGCGCTTGTCGCACTGTTTGCAACACTCCACGTAAGGCTGGTATTGCCGTTATAAGCCACAATATTCGAGCCCGGCGTGAGCGTACAGGTTGGCGGACCAAAAATTTGGATAGTAAATTGTTGTGATACTGGAGTATTACCGGGGCAGCTGTCGGTCACTGATATTGTAGGAGTATAAGTTCCGGCAGTTGTCGGAGTGCCGCTGATTGTGCCGGAGGAAGCACCGATGCTCAAGCCGGGCGGCAGGCCGGTGGCGCTCCAGGTGTAAGGAGTGGTGCCACCGCTGGCTTGAACTGTCGTAGCCCCTGTGTACGCCACATTTTGAGTGCCATTTGGCAGCGATGATGTAGTGATAGAAGGTGCCGGACAGACTTTGTTGACCGTAACAGAACACGTATTGCTTCCGAAATCATTGGTGACTGTGAGAGGATAAGTTGCAGAGGCAGTAATATTGCCTGTTGTACAGCTCTGGCTGCCTGTCTTATTGGTTAAATTGGAGTTGATACATGTTCCGCCCGGAGAGGTTGTCCATGTGCCGTTTGCCAAACCGTTAGTTATTGTAAAGTTTAAAGTCCCGGTTGTGTTGTACGTGACATTGACAGGATTCGGCGAAAAGCTGCATGTAGGCGACAGATTCATTGACACGGTGTTGCCGCAAGTATCGGTTGTGCAACTATCGGTTACAGAAACAAGGACAGTATTATATGGGCCAGCTGATGTAGGCGTACAGCTTATGGTGCCGGTAGACGAATTGATGCTCGACGTAGTGCAGCCGGCCGGTAGAGTGGAACTGCTTCCGGTTGGCACGGAGATAGTTGCCGGCGGCGGATTAGGATTAGTCAGGTTTGCAGCACTCCAACTCCAGGTGTAAGGAGCGAGCCCGCCAGTTGCACTGAATGTTGCTGTCCAAGGACTATTGGCAGTTATCCGCGGTAAAGAAGTGGCAGATATTGTAGGCCTTGTGCAGGAACCGAAGAAATTAGCTGTGAAATTGGAAATATAGCCCAACTGAACGGAAGCGCCGGTCCCCTCGGTGAAGCCAATTTTTACCTGGCTCATTGAGGTCGGGAGGGTGAAACAGTAGGCAATGTCAGGCACAGAGGGCTCGTCAGCAGTAAGATCATTGTTTCCATTCCCTCCATTGCCATCAACCCATACTTTCATAAGCGCATTGGAAGTGCAACTGTTGGTTGGACAGTGAACGCACCCCGCATCACAACTCGTATGGACTTCGACCCTCGCGTTATGGTCTGTGTATGTAGAGTTGCATCCAGACTGTTCCATCCAGGTGACAGGGTAATTATGCGACGTTCCATCATAAGCGCTATACGCGCATCCGAGGCCGCTCCCGTTGCATGTCCCGGTACAAGTCCCGTAGCAGGTGCCGGTACCGGGAGCGGCAGCTGTGCACGGCGCATTGGTTATTGCCGTTCCATTGCAGGTACCTGTGCAGTTCCCGGTACATGTACCGTTGCAGGCAGGATTGAGATTTGTCCCGCAGGCAGGATTGCCCCAAACATTGTGAGTATTGTCACCGTATGTGCCTGCAAGAGGAGGTCCGGTGTGCGTGATGAGAGACCTGTCAACGGCAACATGGTTATAACTGCCCGCCGGATCATTGCGCCCGGCGTTTGGATATATATCGAACTCCACGGCCATGTTATTGCCCGGCAATCCGCAGTAAGAAAGGAACTCTCCGAGCGCTCCACCATACTGGCAATCATAGGGCGTTTCTGCGGTGTCATTATTGCCTGTCCCGCAAAAATTGGTCGGGTTGTTGGCCTGCATAATGGAGAATGTGTATCCGTCCGCATAGGTAGTACTGTTTGCCGAGTTATCGATATTACTGAAACAGAAGTTCCAGAAAGCCCGCATAGTCTTGCCGAGAAGCGGAAAGTTGTAGGGATACCAGATGCAGGCCGCTCCGTTATTTGCGTTGAACCCGAACTGAATTGTGTTGTTTTGGACGGCGAGCCCGGTAGTCCCGCTGCTGGGCGCTACGTTGTTTGAGAGAGCGGAGGAATCCACACTATTGGAAGCGCCCGAGTTGGTAGCGCCGGTGTTGATACCACCTGTTGGGTTGCCGCTGGATGCGCCGCCTGAAGCTCCGGTGCCGCCTGTGCCGCCTGTTGAACCGCAGGTCAAGACGTTGACGGCATAATTTCTCTGCACAACGGCCGGCGAATTTGGATCATAATCGCTCAGAACGACGTTAAGAGGATAAGGGGGAGGGCTGGCTGTTCCAGGCCCTGCACCAGTAAGAGAAAGAATCGGATTGCAATAACATGCTGTGCAATAGTGCGAAATATTTGAATTGCATGTGCAGGCAGGCGTGGTCGGTGCCACCAGAATGGTGCCGTTGAGAGAAGGTGTGCCATAGTTAAGGCACCACTGATAATTACCGGAGGCATCCGGCACTCCGCCAGCAGGATACAGAGCCGCGGTATATGAAGTATCTGTACAGGCACGGGGTAATTCGTTATTGAGGATCGTGAGTCGGCCGCCTGCAACTCCTGCACAATGCGCCCGAGCTTGTAATTCGCTAAGGGTCACAATTCTCGTTACGTCGTCGTAAGGCAAACTGTTTATTTGTACGCTGGGGTCATAGATATTTATATTGCCTGTGGCGTTACCGCTTCCTGCGATGACCGCATTATACGCGGCCCCATTGAATGTGCCGTTCAGGAAAGTTTCTATCTTTAAATCACTGCCGCTGCTCAGCGCCACGAAGGCGACATTTGATATTGTTGTGGTGGGAGATGTGCATGATGAATTGGGACAATAATTTACAGCCAAGTTGGTTGTACTTACACCACAGATGCCGCCACTGGTCAAGGATGTCAGATTGTTGTCATAAATGTAAGATAAAGGTTGCCCATAAGGATCGTTAGGATTCGGTACTATGCCGGGGAAAGTTGTACCGGGAGGCAATACTCTGTTGTGCGCTACTGACCAGCTTATGACCGCCTGAACAGTCTTTTCTAACGTATCTATAGTGGATGCCGCCTTAGCCCTGAAGACATGAGGGCCGAAGTAACGTATCCCCGCTGCCATTAACGAGATGATGAAAAAGAACAGAAATGCTATGACATACAATAAGGCCGCGCCCTTTGACGTGCGAATTATTTTTTTATTGTCGATTTGAAATGGCATAGCGGATCACATAGGGTTTACTGTAAACGTGAAATTTTTTTGAGCTGTGTTGTTACCGCTGTCTTTGGCGTAGATCGTCAATGTATTCGACCCGCTGGGATAATTGTTGTTTGCTACCCAGGTCACAGCTGTTACGGATGGAGGCAGCGCAGTTAACTGAGTCCAATATGATGTGTTGGAAAGGGGCGCATTATAGTTATTTGAGTTCAGGGTATTATTGCTAATATAATAAGGGCTGCTTCCCGCAGTGCTTACTACAATGACAGGAGTGCCTGCGATCACAATGGAATCTGCCTGGGTCCATCCGGTAGGGTAATTGCTGCAGCCGCCGGAAACAAAAAAAGTGAGGTTATTGTTAGTTGTATTAGACGAAGTGAAAGTCATATTTTCAGGTGTGGTCACCGTCCCCGATGTAAAGTAAGTGTACTCTATACACCACTCATATTTCCCCGGTCCATACGGAGTTGTCAACCCTGATACGGATTGCGTAGTGGTAAACGGAACTCCACCTGTAGCAAAAATAGTAGCCGAATATTGAGTATTGTTATATCCATAAGGCAATTCATTATTGACGATTGTCAACTCCGCTCCCTGACAATTAACTTTTGACCTTAGCTCATCTATCGTCACCCATTGCACAATGTCATTTCCCATATCAGCGGTTATGGTTATGGACGCGTTGTTGGCAGTCCCTCCAGGGCTGGGAATAGCCACACTAGTCAGATTGACTTGGGCTACATTGTTGGCCCCGACAAAATTGCTGGCGGTAATAGTAGAGTTGATTTTATAATCATCTCCCGGGCTTAAAACGACAAAGGCCACATTTGCGACATTCACAACAGTATTCGTGTTTGTTGTTACAAGTCTGATTGACGTCATGCTGATCCCGCAGAGGTTGTAACTCGATACATTGGTGGAATTGTAATCATAAACATAAACCAACGGCTGCCCCCACGCATCCACAGGACTTTTCACAATATTTCTGAAATCGGTTGAACTGGCTGCGCTGAACATGTCAGGGATATGGCTTTTCCCGGCAGTCCAGCTAGTCACCGACTCGACTGCCCCTTTCACGACGTCCCTGGAATCGCTGTATTTAACATTTTTTGAAAGCTGGCCTATGAGAGGCAGTCCGAGCGCCATGGCTATGCCAATAATTACCAGCACTATGGCCATTTCAACCAGTGTGAACCCCGTTGATGAAACATGCAGGAAAGACTTAAGGCGTGAAAGCAAAGGCTTATAATGCCGAAATGGTTTCATTAGCATAATTGTACAACTTTTATTTGAAACGTAGCAACGACATTCGCAAGCCCTCTCCTTCCCCAAATCTTCGCCATTCTGATATACTTTCAGCATAGGCTTCCGGCAATATATTTCAGGCTACAGGGGCTATTAATCAAAAGAAACCTGTTATACATAACCAATAACCCATTAACTGAATTCAAGGAGGAGTGCCATGCTCGTAATTGCGGAGAATCTGAGCGTCAGGAACAAAGCTTATATGCAGGCTGTGAAGGCCAATGACAGGAAGGCTATTGAATCGATGGCCAAAGACCTTGCCGACAGAGGCGCTGACCTGATCAATGTGCAGTGTTCCACCGACGGCAGCGGGGACGAGCGGACCCTTCCTCTTGTTGCCGAGATCGTGCAGAAGGCTTCAGGCCTGCCGCTCTGCCTGGACTCAAGAAACCTGGATGCGCTCAAAAAGGCCGTGGCACTCTGCAATGAGCCCCCTATAATAAATTATATTTCGGCAGATGAAGAAAATACCGATGGGATCCTCGGTCTTGTCAGGGATTCAAAAGCGAACCTTATCATCAGGGCCTTAAAGAGCACTGTGCCCACAACATATGAAGCCAAGCTCCTTATACTCGACGAATTGATAGAAAGGGTGAATGCCGCAGATATACCGAACGAGCGCCTTTTTGCCGATCCTTCCTTAATTCATTTGTCGGAAGGTATGGGGCAGGAGAACCTGCTTAATTCGCACGAATGTATTATTGCATTGAACGAGCTGATCGACCCGCCGATAAATACGATTGTATGGCTGTCGAACATATCAGCCGGTCTCAAATCGCCGCTCAAGCCCCATGTGAATTCGGCCCTCTTGAGCTACCTTGCCGGCGCCGGTCTTGATGCGGTCCTGCTTGATGTAACGCAGACAGAGACCATGAAGACTGTCTATATGATACGGGCGTTCAGGGATGAAGTAGTGTTTTCGCCTGCCGACCTTTCTTGAGCATCAGGAGTATGAATTGCTGAAACTGCGCGATGGTATAGTCGAACTCTACAGGAAAGTGGCGATCTCTGTTCCGAAGGACATCGAAGAGGCGCTGAAGACCGCCTTTGCGAAAGAGACCGAGCCTAAGGCCAGGGAGTCTCTCGAAAACATACTGAAACAGATTTCTTCTGCCAGGTCCAGTTCGAGCCCGGTATGTGCGGACACGGGGTTCCCTGTTTTTTTCGTCAAAGTTCCGAGAGGCCTTGGGCACGGAGCAATAAGAGATGTCATTGTCGACGCAACGCGGCTTGCTACAAAAAAAGTGCCGCTCAAACCCAACGCCGTCAGCAGTATTACCGACATGAATTCCGGCGACAATGTGGGCGACGCATTTCCGGTTGTGTATATTGATGAAACAGACGAGCAGTCCCTCACTGTTGACCTCATGTTAAAAGGCGGACGGACTGAAACCCTGGGGCAGCTTTATAAGCTTCCGGCCCTGCTTAATACAGGCGGAGTTGAAGTTGCGGCAGGAAGAAATTATGACGGTGTCATAAGGTCTGTCCTTGATGCCGTATCAAAGGCACAAGGCGAGGGGTGCCCTCCATATGCGATTGGCGTAGCGATAGGCGGAGCAAGAGACCAGGTGACGGCGCTCTCCGCAAGACAGTTGATGCGAAGACTGCATGACGTGCATCCCGACCCTGTAATTGCCGGGTTGGAAGCCAGGATACTAAATGAAGTCAACTGTTCCGGCGGTGAGAGACATACAACTGCCATAGGTGTGAAGATTGCTGCCGCGCACCACCATCCTGAGGCGTATTTTGTCGATGTTTCCTTTGCCTGCTGGGCGCACAGGAGGGGCAGGCTGATTTGGTAAAGTTTTTTGTTGCAGGCGGCTCCGGATTTATCGGCAGGCATCTTTTGAGTGCCTTTGGTGCTTCCGGGTTGCAGGCAAGGTGTCTGGTGCGGTCTCAGGCAAAGGGCCGGGTCTGTAATGAGGCAGGGTCGGATTTTGTTTTGGGCGATATCACAGACCCTGAGAGTCTCAAAGGCAGACTCGACAACTGTGATGTGGTCGTACACCTGGTAGGTATTCTTGAGGAGACGGAAGTCCTGGGCTTCGAGAAGGTGCATGTTGACGGCACGGAGCATCTGGTCGATGAGGCACGGAAAGCAAATGTAAAGCATTTCTTTTATCAGAGTGCGCTCGGCGCATCGCCATCGTCATGGTCCAGGTACCTGAAGACCAAGGCTGAGGCCGAAGAGATAGTGCGAACCAGCGGCATTCCATATACAATTTTCAGGCCGTCACTCGTGGTGGGAAACGGGGACGGATTTACGTCCAGGCTGAAAGAGCTTATTGCGTTGGGTCCTGCTGTTGCCGTCCCGGGACCGGGAAATGCCAGGTTCCAGCCTCTTTACGTCGGCGACTGGGTTAAATGTTTTATCAAGCTTTTTTCATCCCCGATGCCTGTTGTCCATGCCTTCTCACCTGTATATGAATTAGGCGGCCCCGAACACCTTTCCTTTAATGAAATGCTGTCCCTTCTTATGGAGGCCATGGGTGTTGATAAACCTGTTGTTCATGTCCCCATGGAGATGGCGAGGCTGGGACTGCCTTTATCCAGGGTACTCAAGGGAGTTGCCGGTCTTTTTGGGAAAACGGTCCCGTCTATCTCCGCAGACCAGCTGAGGCTGCTTGAGACGGATAACATTTGTGATACGGATGGAGTGGAAAAGAGTTTCGGGTTTAAGGCGGTCAGCTATAGACAGGCGTTGCGGTATTTTATAGGTCAGTAAGGCAACTCGATTATTATGCTTGTGCCTTTGCCTGTTTCACTTTCTATCCTTATGGTGCCCTTGTGTTTTTCTATAATGCCTTTTACAACCGATAATCCCAGCCCTGTTCCTCCGGATGTTTTCTTGGTGGTATAAAACGGATCAAAGATCTTGCGGGTATCTTCTTTGGTAATGCCGCGGCCTGTATCGGCGATTACAAGCTGCATAATATTACCGGCATCTGTATTTGGGGATTTGGAGGCGGTGATAGTGATAACGCCGCCGTCGGGCATCGCATCTGAGGCATTGGTAAGCAGGTTGATGAGCACCTGTTTCATTTGATTGGAGTCAACCCTGATCCTGGGTAAATCAAACGAAAAATTTTTTACTATCGTTATCTGGCGGAATTTGAATATATGTTCTACTATGGACAACGTTTCATCCGTTACTTTAGATAGATCGATTTCCTCAAGTTCCGGCGATTTCTCCCTAGAAAAAATGAGCAAGTCTTTTGTTATCCTATTGGCCCGGTAAACCGCGTCTTTCATCATGTCCAGAACATCATGGACACTGTCCTTCAGCGGCGAGACCTCCAACAACTCTATGCCCTTCAGGATGATGGCCAGAGGGTTCTTTATTTCGTGGGCCATGCCTGCTGACAAGACGCCCAACGATGCCATTTTTTCTGATTGGATCAGTCTTGATTCCATTTCTTTTTGCCGCGTAATGTCGCTTATCAGGCCGTCGTAGGCAAGGAGCAGGCCGTTTGCATCGAACTGGGGAACAAGGGTGCTCTTGATCCACCGGACAGATCCGTCCCTGTTAAGGACCCTGTATTCGACAGGCTCACATTTTCCCGCGGACATTAGGTTCTTGATCTGTTTTTCGGCATTATACCTGTCTTCTTTATGCACTATTTGATGCAAAAGGGAGGGGTTGGACTGGAATTCTTCAGGTGAATATCCCGTAATGGAAAGACAGTTTGAGATAGACGTCATTTTGCCGCGAAGCTCTTTATCGATGTCAACGGTGTAGATGCAATCCGTCAGGGCATCGATTATTCTCTTATACCGGATCTCGCAGGCCTCCGGCACATCCTCCCTGTGTTTATCGGAATTCATAAATTGCCGTATGTGCTGCACAGGGATTCAGTCGTAAGGGCGGGACCTATTTGACTACAAGGACGGAGCATTTTGAGTAATCAACAACTTTGGACGAAACACTGCCCAAAAGGAACTTTTTTGCCCCATGTCTGCCGTGAGAGCCGGTCACAATAAGATCAACTTTCATTTTCTGTGCGGTTTCCAGTATCTTTTCAGCAGGGTCTCCCTGTCTGATCAGTGTCTTGACGTCAACTGACTTGCCCGAGAGGGATTTCCTTATTTTTTCCATGGCATCGCGCGTCTCATCCGACAACGATTCGAATATGCGGTTTCTGTCTGCGTCAGGCAGTTCTGTCAGATACAGTTCCGGAACGACGGCAAGCACGGTAAGAGATCCATTAAAGCTCAATGATAATTCCAAAGCTTTCTTTAAAGCCTTATCGGATGACTTGGAGCCATCATGGGCAACGAGAATTTTTTGCATTAATCCCTCCTTTTGACTTGTCTTCTATTTTAGCATATTTTCCCGTGGCTTAACAGATATTCTAATGGGGGTGCCTTTAAAGGAATATTCTTCCCTCAGAGCTTTATCAATAGATTTGATCTGCCGTGTTTTGACGGCAGAAGGATAATTCGAGAAAATCACGAAGAAAGGGGGTGCTACGTTTGCCTGCGTCATATACTGAAGTTTGACCTCTTTGCCCCTGTACCGGGGCAGCGGCGCGGACGCCATCAGTTTTGCCACAAACCTGTTGAGTTCTCCAGTCGGGATCCTCTTCTGCCTCTCTTCGATTACTTCATCGATCATCGAGAATATTTTAGTTATTCTCGTTTTTTCGAGGCCCGAGACGGTGATGAATGGCGCATAGTGCATAAACCACATTTTCCTGCTGAGAAGGTCTGTTGTAATTTTATATGCATTTTCCGGATCTTTGATCAGGTCCCATTTGTTCAGGAGAAACAGCGCCCCTTTGCCGTATTCGTCGACGATGCCCGCAATTTTCTGGTCCTGATCAGTTATGCCTTTTGAGACATCCAGGACAATTAAGGCAATGTCAGCCCGTTCTATGCTCTTAATCGCCCTGATTATGGAAAAACTTTCGAGCGAGTACTCTTTCTGCTTTTTCCTGATTCCGGCTGTATCGATGAAGAGATATTTTTTGCCGTAGTAGGTGCAGATGGAGTCCACCGGATCTCTTGTCGTGCCCGGCTCAGGGCTTACTATAAGCCGCCTTTTGCCGAGTAGGGAGTTGATGAGAGTCGATTTTCCGGCATTCGGCATGCCCACAACAGCAATCTTTGGAAGGTTGTCAAAATCGTAAATGGAACTTCCCGCGGCGGAGTCCGGCGGAAGGGCGGCAAGGATTGCATCCAGCAATTCGTCAATGCCCAACCCTGTTATGGCAGAAACCGGAAAGATTTTTTTTGCGCCGATATCGTAAAACTCCAGCGCCCTGTCCTGTTTTAACATGCTGTCGAGCTTGTTCACGGCCCACAGGACCTTTTTCCCTGATTTCCTCAGGATCCCTGCAAGTTCGAGGTCCGCAGGGTTCAGCCCGGACTTGCCGTCGAGCAGATGTATGATTACATCAGCTTCGTTCACGGCAAACAGGGCCTGTTCTTTTACCTGGAGGGCTATTTCAGCTGTCTCATGCGGAATGCCCTCCGCATAAAAACCTCCTGTGTCAACGATAGTGAACAGGGTCCCTTCCCATTCTGTCTGACCGTAATTCCTGTCTCGCGTAACACCCGGAGTGCTTTCAGAAATCGTAGTTGACTGTGAAGGCATCCCGCCTACTTTCAACAGGCGGTTGAAGAGTGCTGATTTTCCTACATTAGGTTTTCCGACTATGGCTACTATTGCGCTCATTGGGCCTTCCTATGAAACATTAATCTCATAACCTTTGATCTTCTTGTGGAGATTGCTTCGTTCTATGGCAATTGCTTCAGCCGTTCTTGAGATGTTGCCCCCGTTTTCTTCCAGCTTTTTAATAATGAAGTCCTTTTCAAAGGCATCCCTTGCGTCTCTAAGCGTTTTACACGCAAAATAGTCCTGTTCAACTGTGGATGTCGCGGACCGGTTGGCCCCGAAGATCCCCAGTGCTTCAATGTCCTTGACGGTGACCAGAGGCGAGGGCACCATTATAATGAGCCTTTCGACAATGTTTTTAAGCTCCCGTATATTGCCGGGCCAATTATAATTCTGAAAAAGGCTGATGGCGTCAGGCGATATCTCTTTCGGCCTCATACCGTTTTCGTTTGCGAAGGATTCAATCAGGTGTTGCATAAGCTGTGGGACATCCTCAAGACGGTCGCGCAAAGGCGGCAATATAAGGGGTATGACATTGAGCCTGAAGTACAGGTCTTCCCTGAAATTACCCTTCCTGACTTCCTCAGTGACGTCTTTGTTTGTTGCTGCGATGATCCTTGCATCGACCTTTATGTTCTTGCTGCCTCCTACCCTTTGAAAGACCTGTGTTTCGATCACCCGGAGCACCTTGGCCTGGGTCTGTAGTGTCATATCGCCGATTTCATCAAGGAACAGCGTGCCTTTGTCCGCCAGTTCGAACTTCCCGCTCTTTCTCTCGGCTGCCCCGGTGAAAGAGCCCTTCTCGTGACCGAACAATTCGCTCTCTATTAATTCCTGCGGAATAGCTGCACAATTGACCTCTATAAAGGGCTCATTGACCCTGCTGCTCTTTTCGTGAAGCAAGCGGGCCACAAGCTCTTTCCCTGTGCCGCTTTCCCCTAAAATCAGCACCCTGCTATTGCTCTGGGCCGCCATCTCAATCTGTTGCCTTAGTGCCGACATGATCGAGGAATCCCCTATGATCCTGCACTTTCTCGTCATGCCCGCTTTCAGAGAGCGGTTTTCGGTCTCCAGCTGTTTTCTCTCAAGCGCTCTTCTGGTAACGATAAGCACTTTCTCGAGAGAGAGAGGTTTTTCGAGAAAGTCATACGCCCCGAGCCTGGTCGCTTTTACAGCCGACTCTATATTGCCGTGTCCCGAAATGACTATCACAGGTAAATTACCGTCAATCTCCTTCGCCTTTGAGAGTGTCTCGATGCCGTCCATTCCCGGAAGCCACACATCAAGAATAAGTACGTCCGGCATGTGATCGCGTATCATGCCGAGTGCTTCCTCTCCCGACCCGCAGGATATGACTTCGTAGCCTTCGTCTTCGAATATCCCTGAAAGGCTTTCTCTGATGCCTTCCTCGTCGTCTACAATCAGGATAACTTCTTTATTCATGGCAAACTCCTTCTGCTATGCTACCGGTAATTCTATTGTAAAGATGCTTCCATGAGGGGTATTGTCTCTGACAAGTATCCTTCCCCCGTGGTCCGAGACTATTTTGTTGGCTATGGCGAGACCGAGGCCTGTGCCTCCTTTTCTGCCTGTGAAGTATGGCAAAAATAGTCTCTCCTTATCTGCATCCTTTATGCCGGGGCCGGTATCAGCTATATTAATTATTACTTTACTATTTCCGGAAGCGTTTAAGGAAACGGTAATCGTTCCCTTGCTGTCCATAGCCTTTATGGCATTGTCCATGACATTGACTATTACGCGTTTGAACTGTTCAGCGTCAAGCTCTACAGGGGGGAGCCCTGAGGAAAAGAACGTTGTTATTTCGATGTCTTTAAAACCTTTATAAAGGCTGACAACGGAATCCAGCAATTCCGGCAGGTCGTTCGGCGTTTTGTTTACTTCAGGCATTTTACCATAACGGGAGAATATGTCGACCAATTTTCTCAGGCTCTCTACCTCAGATATTATGGTCTTCGTCGACTTCTCAAAGACAGCGTCAAAATCCTCGTCTTTCTGCTGCCACTTTTTTATCAGCCTTTCAGTGGACAGTTTGATGGGAGTCAGGGGATTTTTTATCTCGTGGGCCAATCTCCTGGCAACCTCCTGCCAGGCAGTGACCTTCTGTGCTTTTATCACATCCGTAAGATCGTGGAAGACCACGAGCATGCCCATGGCTTTTGAGGTGAAGGATTCCCTGATACCTGAGACATAGATCCTGAGAATGGCGATCCTGCCGTTGATACTGACCTTGACCTCACGCTTTATCTCCCTGATTACCCTGCCTTCCATCTCTTTTACCATATGCGCTATATCAGTGGAATTAAGCGAGTCTGTGAACGACAGGTAATCGCGGCCTATCAAGGCATCCTGCTGCACGTTCAATATAGAGCAGGCCGCCCGGTTTATTGTCAGTATGGTTCCCTTATTGTCAAGGAAAATGACCCCCGAATTAATGTTGTCAAGAATGTTCTCAAGATAGAGTCTCCGCTTATCAGATTCGATATATGCTTTTTCGAGCGAATCCTTGCTGTCTTTGAGCTGTTTCACCATTTGGTTGAATGAGGTGATAAGCAAACCGATTTCATCTTCGCTTTTTACCGTGACCTGGACGTCGAGATTGCCTGATGCCACCTGCTCGGTTGCCATAGCGAGGCTTTGAATCGGCGTAGTTATCCCGCCCGATATTTTCAGCGAAACCCATAACCCTGCAAACACTATTAGAAGCGTGAAAAATCCGAGGATAAGGATATAATTCAGCCGCAAGGGGTTCTTGAAAGATTGGATCTTCAGATAGTCCTCGTAAAGTTCTTTCAGCTTTTCAGACGTCCCTGAAAGATTTTTGGGCAGCAGCATCTCTACAACAATTACGCCCTTGGCGCCCCTGGAGCGATCCGGGACCACGGCCCTTATGATATCGCCATTGTTGGTCGTGACTATTTCCGTCCCATCCTGGCCCTGGAAGGCGTACTTGATAATGTCTGTAGCGTCATCCGGCAAAACGGCAAGTTTGTGCATGGTCATGCCGCGCGGGACCGAGAGGTCTCCATCAGCGACATGCTGAGCTGTTGCAAGCACCCTTTGCCGGCCGAAATCATAAAAGGCCCTGGCCAGTTCTATGGATTTTTTGAAATGCTCTTTGATTTGAGGGGAAAAGATACGGTTGATATAATTGGTGGCGAGTCCGCTTGCGGTAATAAAAAGGAAAGACGACGGGATAAGCGTTAGGATGACAAAAATAGTCATGAGTTTGGTCCTGAACTTGTGGCCCAGGACGTTATAGCGCTTTTCCATATAGAGTTTGAATAAATTTTTTCCGACAAAAAATATCAGCGTAAGCAGCGCAATGACATTAATCGTCAGCAGGCTGATAAGCATGAACCGCGTAGTGATGTCCACAGAAGGCAGATGGATATAATAGAGTTCAACAGCTGTTATTGCCGCAACAATCAGCAGCAGACCGGCTACGGTTGTTACATGCCTCATAAACTTCATGGCTGGTTTTCCTTTGAATTTATCTGGAAGGTCTGGGAGTTCTTTGTTATGGAAAACTCCTTGTCCGGTACAAAAAAGAACAGATACCCTATAACAGGGGGCAATTTTCTTATTCTCGATTCAACGTTGACTTTTATATAATAAACTCCTGCCTCCAGTTCCTTGATATTTGTCAGTTTTATGTCGGACAACGTCATTGTCCAGTTCATCATCGATTCCGTATCGGTGAACCGCTTTTCCGTGGATGTGTTTCCGTTTACACGGGTCGCTATATATTCTCTTTTGATTGGATTGGATTTTACCGTGGTTATAATCTTTTGCCCGAGGACAAACTCATCAGGCCAGATATTCCATACTCTGAAGAGATCTATATAAAAAGTGATCTCCTTCGACAACCCTTCATTCAGGTCATCGATAACTTTCTGCTCAGGCTTCATAGAAGTTGATGCAAAGAGCTCATTATTGGAGAGTCTGAAACTCAAATCGACTATTTCAGCAGCGGAGCCTGTTTTCATAAAGGCCAGCAGCTCTGACAGGAAAAGCACGGAAAGTATTATTATAAAAGCCTTTTTGTTTGGCATATTATCCGGGGGAAAATAAATTCATTATACCACAAGAAAAATAAGAATTAAGTATGGCGAATTGGGAATTGCAATTGAAAATATATTATACTCACTGAATGTGAATCATTGATTCTCAATTATTTTGGGTGGTGAAACTATGATATTGCCTGAACTTAAATATGACGCTAACGGCCTCATTCCGGCCATTGTTCAGAATGTCTCAAACGGTGAAGTCCTGATGATGGCGTACATGAACGAAACTTCTCTGAAAACAACGGTAGAAACCGGATATACTCATTTCTGGTCGAGGTCGAGGCAAAAGTATTGGAAAAAAGGCGAGACATCGGGTTGTGTGCAGGAGGTCAAAGAAATCTTATACGACTGCGATGCAGATACGCTGCTGATTAAAGTGATACAGCATGGCGCAGGGGCGTGTCATACCGGCGAGCGTACGTGCTTTTACAGGAAAATTTAAGACCGGAGGGTTTATGAGCGATTGTATTTTTTGCAAGATAGTGGAAAGGCAGCTGCCCACGAAGATCGTTTACGAGGATGATATTGCGATAGCATTTGAGGATGTGAACCCCCAGGCGCCTGTACATACATTGGTCATACCGAAGCGGCACATCCCGACCCTTCTTGACATTCCGGAAGGAGACGGCATGCTTATGGGCCATCTGTTCGAAATTTGCAGGAAGATTGCCAGTGACAAGGGCATTGCTGAAAGGGGCTTCAGGATTGTAACCAACTGTAACCCTGAGAGCGGACAGACAGTGTATCACATACACCTGCATATGCTCGGCGGGCGCCAGATGCATTGGCCTCCGGGTTGATAAGGGCGACCAGTGCATATACATGAAAAGAGCACTGTCTGGGAGGGCCGTTTTCTCAGGACAGTAAATATTTCGTATGCCGACAGTTCGGGAAACATGCGGACCTGGGAAGCGGTTGAGCGGCTGAACTGTTCCGGCATAGTGACTATCGTTCCTGTTTCAGGTGAAGGTGATATTCTGCTGGTGCGGCAGTTCAGGCCGGTGGTGGGCAGATTTGTCGTTGAATTCCCCGCAGGCCTCAATGACAGGAATGAAAGTCTTCTGGACGCGGCCAGAAGAGAACTGATCGAAGAAACAGGTTATACAGCCGATGAATTCATTTATCTTGCCGAAGGCCCCATTTCTTCGGGTCTGTCTTCGGAAGTGCTGACGGTTTTTCTGGCACGAAACATAACGCCGGCAACTGACCTGCAGAAACAGCAATACCCGCCGGACGAGTCCGAGGACATAGAAATAATTAAAATTCCGCTGTCGGACATATACGAGCGCCTGCGTAAGTTTCAGGACTTGGGCGATTTTGTGGACCTGAAGATATACGGGCTTGCTGAATTGGCAAAGAAAGCGCTGGGGTCAGGACCTGACCCCAACCCCATTACTCCATCTTAATAGCTTCGACAGGGCAGATATTGGCAGCTTCGTTGCAGTCGCAACTGTCGCACTTGTTGCTTATTACCCATGCTTTATCATCCCTCAGTTCAAAGACTTCCGGGCATACTTCAACACAAGAACCACAGCCTATGCACAAATCCTGATCGACGACGGGTGTTGCCATAAAGAACCTCCTGAAGAGTAGTATTTTGTATTATAGCAAAAATTCAAGAAAACTGCGGTACAAGACCCATTCAAATTTATGTTGATTTTTGGCTGTCTTATCTTGATAATTGTTGTGTATTGGCTTATTATACGTACCTTAGCTCTAATTATAATGGGGTATTAGTTATATGGATATAAAAGAGTTTGTACTTAAGAAGGCACATGAGGCAAGAGAAGGGGCGCGAAATCTGGCAAGGACCTCGTCCAGCCGAAAGAATTCCGTGTTAGCCAAAATGGCGGAAGCGCTCAGTATCAGAAGCGCAGAGCTTATTGCCGAAAATAAGAAGGACATTGAATTCGCTGAGAAGAAAGGCCTGTCAAAGGCAATGATCGATAGATTGACGCTCACTGAAAAGCGGGTTGAAGAGATGGCGTCAGGCCTCCTGGAAATCGCTCAACTTCCTGATCCCGTTGGAGAAATAACTAATATGCGCCAACGACCCAATGGCATGGCTGTCGGAAGAATGAGGGTGCCGATAGGTGTCATAGGCATAATTTATGAGGCCAGGCCCAATGTGACTGCGGACGCGACCGGCCTCTGCCTGAAAGCCGGTAACGCGGTTGTGCTCAGAGGCGGCTCTGAAGCCCTGCACTCAAACAGGGCGATCGTTACAATTTTGAGGGAAGTGGCACAGGCTGAAGGAATACATGCAGGGGCTGTCACGTTCATAGATATTCCTGAAAGAGAAGCTGTTATGGAAATGCTGAAACTGGAAGGCATTATAGATTTGATTATCCCGCGCGGCGGAGAAGGCCTTATAAGAGCTGTTACTGAAAATTCGAGAATTCCAGTGCTTAAGCATTATAAGGGGGTCTGTCATGTTTTTGTGGACAGGGATGCTGAGTTGGCCATGGCTGAGGCCATCTGCCTTAATGCCAAGGTGCAAAGACCTGGTACCTGTAATGCTATGGAAACAATGCTGGTTGACAAGCTTATCGCCCCGGCATTTCTTCCGGTGGTGTTAAAGCGGTTCAGTGATGCCGGTGTTGATTTGCGCGGGTGTCCGGCAACGCGGGCCATGTTTGCCGGGATAAAAGAGGTTACGGACGCAGATTTTCGCAGCGAATACCTTGATCTCATATTGAACGTAAAAATAGTGGCGGACATGGATGAGGCGATGGAGCATATTGCAATATACGGCTCCGCCCATTCCGACGCTATTGTCACCACGAACTATGACAGGGCCATGCGGTTTTTAAGGGAAGTGGACTCTTCCGCGGTACTGGTGAATGCATCTACCAGGCTGAATGACGGTTATCAATTCGGTCTCGGAGCAGAGATTGGCATATCTACTGACAAAATACATGCGCGCGGGCCGATGGGGCTTGAGGAACTGACCTGCACAAAGTTTGTAGTCATGGGGAACGGACAAATACGAGATTAAAGGAGGGTATTGAGAATGAGTGAGAAGCTGGGACACGAAGAATTTATCAAGAAAGCGATTGTTAGTCTCAGGAAGGAAGGGTATAAAGGTATTCATACTGTATATTCGGGGTTTAATGAGGCCTTTAAAAAATACTTTGAAGGCGAGGACCCTGTCAAGGTAACCAACCATCTCGCCTCGGAAGGGAAAATTGTTATAAGGCCGGTAAAGGGCGGAGTTATGCTGTATCTGCCGGAGGATGCCCCGGCAATGAAGGGTCAGGGGGATGAGGCGCTGAAAAAAATGGGGCTCTGATTTGAGGCTGGGAATATTCGGCGGCACATTTAATCCAGTTCATGACGGACATTTAAGAACGGCTGAAGAAGCCAGGTATAAACTAAGACTCGATAAAGTAATATTTGTACCATCCGGGACCCCTCCTCTGAAGGAGACCGATACGGTTGCGTCGTCGCACCGCTTTGCAATGGTCAAGCTTGCGGTCGCTTCCAACAAGGACTTTATCGTGTCTGACCTTGAAGCGGGCAAGCAGGGGAAGACTTACACTGTTGATACTCTTCGCAAGCTTCGCAAGGAGTTTCCCGGCGATGTGATGTACTTCATCCTAGGTGTCGATGCCTTTCTTGAA
Source organism: Nitrospirota bacterium (assembly GCA_015233655.1). Classification (GTDB taxonomy): domain Bacteria; phylum Nitrospirota; class Thermodesulfovibrionia; order Thermodesulfovibrionales; family Dissulfurispiraceae; genus JADFXI01. The sequence continues at coordinate 19,657 of JADFXI010000010.1, forward strand.
TTGCCGAAATGGCGTCAGCCTGAGGAACTGACGGGCCTGGCGGATTTCGCTATCGTATCCCGCCCGGGATTCAGACTGGATGACGTTGTAAATTCGCCTTATATAAAGGGAGCGGATACTGAAGAAGTTAATCGTGAAGTGTCCGGGAAAAAGATGATCAGGACTCTCGCCGATTCACGCCCCGCGGTCCACCAACTGCGGTCTTACAGGCTGGCGAGCGGCAGGAGAGCTTTCTTAGTGCCGGTTACGCGTCTGGACATATCATCTACCGACATCCGACACCTTATAGAACAGAAAAGAAGCATCAAATACCTTCTTCCGCTGTCGGTGGAAAGGTATATCAAGAAACATAAACTTTACTTAAAAACCTGAACGGTGAATAGTGAATGTAAAGAAGCTAGAGACAAAACATAAAAAGATTGAGACACCTCTTTCGTTTTCAGACTTTAACGATTCACCATTGACGACTCATCATTTACAGTCTTTCGAGGAATTGCCTGTCTTTTACGAAGCGGTTATTAATAATCTCGATGAGGCGCTTTTCCTTTTTGACAAGAGAGGGAGATTGACATTCGTTAACAAGGCCGGTGAAGAGTTCATAGGTAAAGGGTTAAAAGAGATCAGGGGCCGCACCTTTAAAGAGCTTTTTTCCGACGTAAAGGAAATTGTAGTGTTGATGAAAAAGGCCATCAGTGAAGGGCGGCTGTTTAACTGTAAAGCCCTTGAAGTCGAAAGGGGCGGGGCCGGCACAATAAACGTTAATATTTCACCTTTTTATATGGGCCATAATCTGGAAGGCGCTTTGCTCTGCATAAGGGAGGACCTGTCGATAACCAGCAAGGAAGACTACAGCTTTGATGCCCTGCCGTATCTTATCGGGTCTATCGCTCATGAAATCAAAAATCCGCTAAGCGGGATAAAAGGCGCGGCACAGATACTGAAAGGCAGCGCAACGGACCCGGAGGCCACAGAGTGTGTGGACCTGATACTGAAGGAATCCGAGCGGTTGAACCTGGTTTTGCACAGCTACCTTACCATGACGAGAAAACCTGTCTTCAACAGGTTGAATATCCATGAAGTAATCGAGCATGCGTTGAAGGTAATGGGGCCGGCCATACATGATAAAAAAGTCCGGCTGAATAAATCGTATGACCCGAGCCTTCCCTCTATACGGGGCGATGAAAGCAAGCTGCTGCAGGTTTTTATAAACCTTATGAAAAATGCTGTTGAGGCCATGGATGACCTCAAGCTCCCGGCATCTCGCATGAAAAAGGAAAGAGGCTATGCGACGGAGCACACATTGACAATCAATACAAGGCCCTCCAATGAGTACATGGTATTTTATGAAGACGAGGGCCCGAACGTAAAAAAAGGGAAAATAAAAAAACAAAGGTGGATGGTAATCGCGCTTCAGGACACCGGGGTCGGCATTCCGAGGGATGAAATTGAAAAGATCTTCCTGCCTTTTTACACGCTCAAGAGCAGTGGAAGCGGTCTTGGACTCGCCCTGTCAAAGAAAATCATCAAGGACCATGGGGGGATTATAAAAGTCGTAAGCAAGACCGGTCAGGGATCTACTGTAAGCGTATACCTTCCGTTGGAGATGACAAGCGGGGACAATGAGTAAACGGCTGCTGGTTATAGATGACGATGAGAGCGTTATCTGGGTCATTCGAAAGGCCCTGGAGCCTCTCGGCTATGAAATAGAGACGCGGACAAATATCAAGACAGGCATCAAGATCGCCGACAAATTTAAGCTCGTGCTGCTCGACCTAATGCTTCCTGACGGCAACGGCATCGACGCCCTGAAAGAGATAAAGGTCTTCAGTCCCGATACCCTGGTCATTATCGTTACTGCTCACGGACGTATGGAAAGCGCCATAGATGCGATGAAGGAAGGGGCCTATGATTACCTGGAGAAACCTTTCGATATCGAGGAGCTGAAAATTGTTGTGGAAAAGGCCTTCAGGGACATGGCGATGCGCGAGGAACTGCTGAAGCTCAGGCAAAGCAAGGAAGATGCCATGCCGTTCCACAAGGCCGGCCAGATTATAGGCAAATCCGGAGGCATGCTTAAGGTCTTCAAGGAAATAGGAAGGGTTGCGCCAAAGGATGTAACGGTGCTCATCTCAGGCGAGAGCGGCACAGGCAAGGAGCTTGTTGCCAGGGCCATCCATAATAACAGCAGAAGAAAGTTCGGGGCCTTTGTCGCCCTGAATTCCGCCTCGATTCCTAGGGAGCTTATGGAAGCGGAACTTTTTGGCTGGGAGAAGGGGGCCTTCACCGGGGCGGTCGAAAAGACCGAGGGCAAGATACAATCGGCGGACGCAGGCACGCTTTTCCTTGATGAGATTGCGGAACTTGATGTTGACCTTCAGGCGAAACTGCTGCGTTTCTTACAGGAGCGGGAGTACAGTCTGCTGGGCAGCAACAAAGTGATAAAGTCGGACGTCAGAATTATAGGGGCCACCAACAAGGACCTCAAGGAGTGTGTGAAGAGAGGTCTCTTTCGCGAGGACCTGTACTACAGGTTCAATGTTATCGAGATGAAACTGCCGCCTCTCAGGGAAAGAAGGGAAGACATAATTCCGTTATCGCGCCATTTTCTCAAAGAGTCGATAAAGGCGTTTGAACTGCCTCCGAAAGAATTCTCAAAAGACGCAGCAAAGGCCCTTTCAGGCTATGACTGGCCGGGCAATGTAAGAGAGCTGGAAAATAGCATAAAACGCGCCACCATTCTTTCGAGGGGCAGTCTTATAGAGAGGAGGGACCTGTTTGCGAGTGATTATACTGATTGCTCGATCAGAGAGTTTTTGGAAGGCAAGCTAAACGGGTTCCTGAAAAAAATGACAAAGGTGGAGAATGCTAACCTTTATGAAACGATAATAGGCGAAGTCGAGAAGGCCCTCCTGAGCAGCGTACTGAAAGAGACCGGTGGAAATCAGGTCAAGGCGGCGAAGATATTAGGAATCAACAGAAACACGCTTAATAAGAAGATGAAAGAATACAAACTTATTTGATTTTTCAGTATTAAATATGCTATAAAATTAATCCCTGGGTCTCTCCCTGTTGTACATTCGGGGGGGCAGGCCCTTGCAGGGTACCCAAATTTTTTTCGGAAATTGGAGTATCCTCCATGCCCCTTTTTTGTGAGGGGGCTAGGGTCAGCCCGGCGCTGCCCAGTAATATCCATATGGAGGTGTATAGTGAATTGGTATGAAAGCATGGTCATCCTGAATCCCG
>JADFXI010000010.1:23023-42734 GCA_015233655.1 Nitrospirota bacterium
CAAGCAGAAGATGGGAGTATATATCTTTTTCCTGTTCAAGTCCCCGGCAGCTGTTATCGGCAAGATCGAAAGTTTTTTCAAAGTCTTTGATCCAGTCCTTAAATTCATGGCCATCAGGCTCGGCAGCAAGCAGATAGCGTCCCTTCCCAAAGAAGTACTCGGCAGTATCGCTGCTGGAATTGCCGCGCCCCAGGAAGCTGAGCCGCAGGCAGAAGTGAAAGCGAGCGCTGATGTTTAATCGGATTATACTCATCGGGAACCTTACCAGGGACCCTGAAGTGAGGTATACGCCCGGGGGAACGCCTGTTGCTACAATTTCACTCGCAATCAATTCAAAGTATAAACAGGGTGATGACACAAAAGAGGAAGTACTGTTTATCAATGCGGTTGTATTCGGCAAACAGGCTGAGAGCTGCGGACACTATTTGAACAAAGGCAATCCTGTATTGGTCGAGGGCAGACTCCGGGAACGCAAATGGGAAGCTGAAGGGGTCCAGAAGAGTAAATTTGAAGTTGTAGCGAGAGATGTCAGGTTCCTGCCAAAGCGGGAGGCTGGCCGCCCGGGCGCGGGCGGACAAGCCCGGGGAGAAGGCACTGCCGAAGGGTCCGGAGTTCCTGACTCGGCCCCGCCGGATGAAATAACCGATTTAGAGCCGTTTTAATAAGCGTCGGGCGCTGAGCGGCTGACGCCCCGATGCGCGACGCACATAACGAAAGGAGAGAACATGCAACAAAAGAGATTTCAGAAAAGGAAATTTTGCAGGTTTTGCGCTGACAAGATACCATTTATCGATTATAAAGATATAAAAGGGCTGAGGAGTTACATGACCGAGCGCGGAAAGATCCTCGCCAGGAAGATGACCGGAACATGCGCCGCCCATCAGAGGGAATTGACCACGGCAGTCAAGAGGGCAAGGTATATCGCACTTCTGCCATTCATGGAAAAATAGGATGCGCATACCGAAGAGCTGGGTGCCATTGATGGCAAAACAGATTGTAAACAATCTGGTTAATAAGGGCCTCATTGAACCGGCTGTTTCTGTTGAGCAGCTTATGGAAGAGACAGGCAATTTGTTGCTTGATGAACTGATGGCTGAAGACAGGCTTAACGATGAGGTACGGCAGCTATTGAAAAAGTACGAATCCGAAATAGCAAAAGGCAGGCTTGACTTCAGAAAACTGTTTGACATGACAAAGCAGAAGCTTGTCAGGGAAAGGAACATCATATTATGATGCTCTCCGATGATAAGATAACCCATACCACGCATATGCTCCTTAAAGGACTTATGGAAAAAGGGCTGATTATTCTGAAGGAGGATGACAGTCTGCTCAGGCGTGAAATCAAGCGCACCATTATCAATGAATTGAAGTTCGGCGAGGAAATTGACGCCGAAGTGAAGAAAAAGCTGCAGTCCTATACCAAGAAGCTCATCGAAGGCAGTCCGGAGTGGGAAATCCTGTATAGAAAGTTTTTTGAAGAGGAAGACGCTAAAAAAGGCCGGAGGTGATTACGGAGATCACTGAAGCGTCTATTAAAAAAGAGCGGAGCATTGCCCGCGACCTCCGCAGCAGCACATGGTGGAAACGGAAGTGTGCCGTCGGAATATGCTACTACTGCAATGCAAAGGTCCCGGCAAAGATGCTCACAATGGACCATATTGTCCCTGTTGCCCGAGGGGGCAAGTCAGTAAAAAGCAACATAGTGACCGCCTGCAAAACCTGCAACAATAAAAAGAAATATCTGCTGCCCATTGAATGGGAAGAATATCTCAGGGGGCTTGATTAGTATCCTAAGCCTTCCCCATCAGTTCGTCGATTTTTGCCCCGATGTCTTTTGAGGCTATAAGTGAAGTCCCGACTAGCATGGCCGACACACGGGCATCTATAAGCTTCATAACATCGTCTCTGTATCTGATCCCGCTTTCGCTTACTACGACACGGTCTTCGGGTATCTCTTTTTTCAGTCGCAGAGTTGTTGCGAGATCAATTTTCAATGTCTTGAGGTCGCGGTTGTTTATTCCGATAATTTCGGCATCGACAGCCAGCGCCTTTTCGAGGTCTTCTTCGTTGTGCACTTCAAAAAGCACCCCAAGGTTAAGTTCCCTCGCCAAATGCAGATATTCCTGCGCCTGGTTCTTTTCGAGGGCCGCGGCTATAAGCAGCAGGGCATCGGCGTGGTTTGCCTTTGATTCGTAAATCTGGTAATCATCGAATATGAAGTCCTTTCTCAGGATGGGTTTTGATGTTACGTCCCTGACGATCTTCAGGTAAGAGAGACTGCCCATAAAAAAATCTTCTTCGGTCAGGACTGACATGGCGCTGACAGCCTTGCTTTCATAAAGCGAGGCTATTTCAGCCGGATCGAAACCTGGCCTTATCATGCCTCTCGACGGAGAAGCCTTCTTCAACTCGGCGATGAGCCGAATCTCGCCGCTGCCGGGGATTAGAGCACTCCTGAAGTCGCGCGGACAATTTTCAGAACTTCCGATAAGGCTTTGTAAGTCATGAAGGGAAGCTGAGCGTTTTGCTTGGGCAAGGCGTTCGGCTTTTTTCCTGATAATTGTTGCAAGTACGTCCATGTATAGTGATTTTACCGTATTTCTCTGTTAAAAACAAGGAGAAAGACATGCGCTAAAGTTTGTACGCACGTGGCTTTTTGGGGTGTTATCTCTGTCATCAAAGTTTGCCTTGACAAGTTTCAGGCCCATAAGGTATAAAAAGAAGTTTCGTGTGTATAAAAAAAAGTTACACCGGGGTAATAGATGAGTGAAATGGTCCCAGGCAGTTTTGTGCCCACGCAGTACCTTCCTGTATTAATTTTCATGATAATCGCTTTTCTTTTTGGGTTCGGCGCTCTACTTGTAGGCAACCTGTTCAGGCTTAAGAGGAGCTACCCGGAGAAACTCATGCCTTATGAATCCGGCAACGAGCCGATCGGCGGCGTCAGAGAACAATTCAATGTCAGGTTCTACATTATCGCAATGCTGTTCGTTATATTCGATGTTGAAGCTGTTTTCCTTTACCCGTGGGCGCTGGTGTATGACAAGATCGGCCTCTATGCGGTGATTGAAATGATGCTGTTTATAGCTGTCCTGGTAGTTGGTTACGTCTATGCATGGAAAAAAGAGGCCTTTGAATGGGACTAGAAATACGGCAAGGGCAGGCAACAAGATTGTCTGACTTTCGGCTGCTGAATTCTCTTTGCTGATAATAAGGGGTGATGGAACATGGTAATGGCATTAGAAAATAATCCTGATGTGGTCGAAATAGAAAAGGGATTACGGGTAATACCCGGCGCGAACACAATCATAGCCAGTATGGACATGATTGTGGATTGGGCCAGGTTGTCGTCTCTATGGCCCATGACTTTCGGACTGGCCTGCTGCGCTATAGAAATGATGACTACGGGATCGTCGCACTATGATCTGGACAGATTGGGAATAATCTTCAGGGGTTCGCCCCGGCAGGCGGATTTCGTGATTATTGCCGGCACGGTTACCAAAAAAATGACCCCTATTATTAGACGGGTCTATGACCAGATGGCTGAACCAAGATATGTCATAGCAATGGGCAGTTGCGCCTGCAGCGGGGGTATATTCAATTCATACAGCACTGTGCAGGGTGTTGATAACTTTTTACCCGTAGATGTTTATATACCTGGCTGTCCGCCACGTCCTGAAGCGCTTTTGGAAGGGATCATCAAACTTCAGGAAAAAATAAAAAAAGAACATTTCAAATGGAGTAGGTGGAGATAAAAACAGCATAGGGCGACAAGCTTTCTGCGTCAAGTGCTGAATAAGTGAAGAGCGTCCGGAGCTGACGCCCCAGAGGTAAAATGGAACCGAAAGACATTGCCGATTTGATTAAGGACAGATACCCGTCGGAACTGAAAGAGACGAAGGAATTCCGCGGCCAGGTGTCTGTTGTAATGCGGAAGGACCGGATAAAGGAAGTTATGCAGTACCTGCATGACACCCCGGAGTTATATTTCAATTATCTTGAAGATCTCTGCGGCGTGGATTATCTGGGCAAGAAAGAACCGAGGTTTGAAGTCGTATACCATCTTTTCTCTCTCAGGCACAGGCACATGATCAGGATCAAGGCCGAGGTGCCGGAAGAGGATGCGTCGATAGAAAGCGTTGTCTGCATCTGGGCCGGGGCTGATTGGCATGAGCGTGAATGTTTCGACCTCTTCGGCATCGACTTCAAAGGCCATCCCGATATGCGCAGAATACTTTTGCCCGAAGATTGGGAAGGCCACCCTCTGAGAAAGGACTATCCGCTGCAGAGCGATCAGGGAGAAAAGGAATGGCATGGTTATAAAGAGATATTGGAGATCGCAAAAAAGAACAAGAAATATGAGGTTGGATAGATGCCAGCTATAGAGAAACAGATGAATACCAAAGATTTGACAATCAGTATGGGGCCCCAGCATCCCGCGACACACGGGGTGTTAAGGGTCGTGCTCGACCTTGACGGTGAAAGGGTCCTGAAATGCACTCCCTACGTGGGCTATCTCCACAGGGGAGTTGAGAAGCTGGCTGAAAACAAGACATATCTTTCCGCATTGCCTCTGACAGACAGGCTCGACTATATATCCAGCATGTCCAATAACGTCGGCTATTGCGTAGCTGTCGAAAGGCTTTTCGGCATCGAAGCGCCCGAGAGGGCCAAATACATCAGAACAATAATGTGCGAAATGACAAGGATAAGCAGCCATATCATAGGCGTCTCGACACATGCCCTGGATATAGGGGCCATGACCCTCTTTCTGTATTCGTTCAGAGACAGGGAAGTGCTGATGGACCTGTTCGAAATGGTCTGCGGCGCGAGGCTTACTGTGAGCTACCCCAGGATAGGCGGCGTAAGGAATGACGTGAACCAGGAGTTTATCGACAGGTTATACGCATTTACAGAGGAGTTCCCAAAAACCATAGAGCGTGAGTATGAAACACTGCTTAATGAAAACAGGATATGGAAACAGCGCACAGAGGGTATCGGAGTTATAAGCGCCGAAGAGGCGATAAGCTGGGGCCTGACCGGCCCTACGCTGCGAGGCTCGGGAGTGCCGTATGATGTCAGGAAATTTGCGCCGTATGACGCTTATGACAAAGTGGAGTTTAATGTGCCTGTGGGCAAGAACGGTGATGTGTATGATCGCTATCTCTGCCGCATGGAGGAATTGAAGCAGTCGAACTTTATCATCAGGCAATGCCTGGAACAGATGCCGAAAGGTGCTATACTGGCGCCGGACGCACCCAAGTTCACCCTGCCTGCAAAGGACAAAGTGCTGAATGATATGGAGTCGCTCATCCATCAATTTGTGCTGATTACCAAAGGCCCGATTTCAGCGCCTGAAGGTGAAATATATGTTGCCACCGAAGTCCCCAAAGGTGAGTTGGGTTATTACCTGATAAGTGACGGTAGCGGAAGGCCTTACAGGATGAGGCTGAGGGCGCCGTCTTTTGTGCATATATCGGCGTTGCCTGTATTTTGCCGTGACGCCCTTGTGGCTGACGTGATAGCTAATATCGGCACCATCGACATAGTGCTCGGAGAGTGCGACAGATAGGAATGCTGAGTGACAAGGCATTAAATGAAATCCACCTTATTAAGAGCAAATACCAGGATTCCCGTTCCTGTCTCCTCCCTTCGCTTTACGTAGTCCAGAAAGAAAACGGCTGGATAAGCCCTGCCGCCATGGAAACGGTCGGCGAACTGCTGTCCGTGCCTGATGCGACCGTGAAAGGAGTGGCGACTTTTTACTCCATGTTCAGGCGTGAGGCGATGGGCAGACATCTAATCCAGCTTTGCACAAATGTCGCCTGCATGATAATGGGCGCCGAAAGACTTGTTGACATTCTCAGGGATAAATATGGCCTCCAGCCAAACGGAACGTCTGCGGACGGCAGGTTTTCCCTTGTTATCATGGAGTGTATAGGCGCATGTGACGCTGCACCGGCGATGCTTGTGGACGCTGATTTGCACGGCAATATTAATGAGAACACTATCATGGCTACACTGGATAAGTACGCTTAAAAATGGAAAAGTTCCTTTTGAGAAATACTGAGCACCCCAATTCCGCCGACCTTGACGCATATATCAAGGCAGGGGGATACAAAGCCCTTGCGAAGTCCTTTGCGGACAAGCCTTCTGACGTTATCGATGAAATCAAGAAGGCAGGACTCAGAGGCAGGGGCGGCGCAGGCTTTCCAACCGGCATAAAATGGTCTTTTGCCGCAGCAGACCCGAAGAAGCCGAGATATGTTGTCTGCAATGCCGACGAAGGGGAGCCCGGGACCTTCAAGGACAAACCGATACTCGAAAAGAACCCGCACCTTTTGATAGAGGGTATGTGCATTTCAGGATACGCGCTTGAGGCCGAATATGGGTATATTTATCTCAGGGGAGAATATCCGCATGCAAAGGTCATTCTTGATGGCGCAATTCAACAGGCTTATGACAAAGGCTTCCTTGGAGATGACATACTGGGAAAGGGCGTCAGGTTCCATCTTGTGGTCCACCAGGGGGCAGGGGCTTATATCTGCGGTGAAGAAACTGCGTTGATCGAGTCTCTTGAGGGCAAAAGGGGGCAACCCAGGAAAAGGCCGCCCTTCCCCGTTAATGAGGGATTTCTGGGAAAGCCCACTGTTGTCAACAATGTGGAGACGATTGCCAATATACCTTATATAGTCCAAATCGGAGCTGACAAATACTCGCAGATCGGCAATCCCGATTGTCCGGGCCCCAAGCTTTTCTCGGTCAGCGGACATGTAAAGAAACCGGGTGTTTATGAGCTTCCCATGGGTACCAGCCTGAGGGAAATAATTTATGATCACTGTGGGGGTATTACAGGCGACAAGGCCCTCAAGGCCGTAATCCCGGGCGGCATCACAACGCCGGTCCTTCCGGCAGACAGCATAGACTGTCCCATGGACTTCGTGAACATGCCGAAGCACGGCAGTATGCTTGGGTCCGGAGCAGTTATGGTCTTTGATGAAACAGTCGATCTCGTAAAGGTATGCCGCAGGGCCATCAGATTCCTTGAGCATGAGTCATGCGGCAAATGCACGCCGTGCAGGGAAGGCGTCGGGTGGCTGCGGAGCATTCTTGACAGGGTCGCAGGCGGCTCAGGAAGGAATGGAGATATCGACCTTCTTCTCGAAGTGTCGAAAAATATTATGGGAAAGACCTTCTGCCCGCTTGGAGATGGGGCCGCCGGTGTGGTACAGAGTTTTGTCAAACATTTCAGGAGCGAATTTGAAGTGCATGTCAATAATGCCGTGAGCGTGGCGTCATGATTACAGTTACGATAAACGGCAAGCAGATAAAGATCGAAAAAGCGGTCACCGTACTTGACGCGGCCCGGATCGCGGGCATCAAGATACCCACTCTTTGTCATCATGATCTGCTTGAGTCTTTCGGCGGGTGCAGGCTCTGCCTCGTAGAGGTCGAAAAATTACCGAGGCTCCAGACAGCGTGTACTATGTATATAACGGACGGCATGGTGGTCCAGACCGAAACAGAGCGGGTCGTTGAAGCGAGAAAGGCGATGCTCGAGTTTCTTCTTATCAACCATGCCCTTGACTGCCCTTACTGTGACAAGGCCGGAGAGTGTGACCTGCAGGACCTTGTAATGAAATACGGCCCCTCCTCCGGACGGTTTGCCGAAGGAAAAAGAAAACACCCCGAGAGCTATGACGACCCGATTATAGTTCGCAATATGGAGCGATGCATCTCATGCACGCGCTGCGTAAGGATGTGTGATAAAGTGCAGGGCGCGTCGGCGATTTCGATGGTCAACAGGACCAGCAAAACTTTTGTAGAGCCTTTTTCAGGCGGGCGTTACAATTGCGAATACTGCGGCAACTGTCTCACCGTATGTCCGGTCGGCGCCATCATGTCCAGACTGCACAAGCATACATACAGACCCTGGTATATTGAAAAGAATGTAGATACTATCTGCTCCTTTTGCGGCGTCGGATGCACTGTGACGGCTCAGGTGAGGGGCAATTCCATAATAAGGGTCATACCGGAAATCGGCAAGGGCGTGAACAAGGGCCTGTTATGCAACAGGGGCAGGTTCGGTTACGATTACATAAACAGCGGCGGCAGGCTGACATCTCCACTCATCAGGAAGAACGGAGTATTGGAAGCAGCTACGTGGAGCGAGGCCATTGCCTATGTTGCAGGACGTCTGCAGGACGTCAAGGACAAGAGCGGGGGCAGTGCTATTGCCGGTATAGCGTCGGCGCGGTGCACCAACGAAGACAACTACGTGTTCCAGAAGTTTATGCGTGCGGCGATCGGCAGCAACTCCATAGATTCAGCGGCGGCCTTTGCCTTTGCGCCCGCACAGAAATATTTTGAGAGCATATTCGGACAGGGGGTAACCGCCAACCCCATAAGCGGTATTGCAAAGGCTGACGGGGTCTTTGTAATCGGCGGAGACCCCACGTCGGTAAACCCTGTGTTGGGACTGCAGATCCGGGCCGCGGCGCAGAAAAAGGTCCCGGTCATAACTGTCGGATATACTCCCGGACTCAGGAATTTCAGCACACACAGCATATTGCCTGCGCCATTTGCCGAAACCTCGTTGCTGGCAGCTATTGTTTCCGAGTTGTCCAGGATAAAGTCCCCTGATGTCATCAAAAGCGCCTTTGGAGAGATCATCCGCTCGATACAGCCGGTCTCCTCCGAAGATGCTCAGAATGCGTGCGGAATACCTGCCGACGAGATCAGGGGTTGCGCCGATGCGCTTGCAGGAATGACTAATCCAGCCATTATCATTGGCCGTGACATCATACTCAGGTCTGACGGACACACAAACCTGCTGCTGCTTGCCGCGCTTATGCAGCTTATAAACGGGCGTATTTATCTTGCCTCGGAGCAGCCGAATGAACGGGGCATCATAGATATGGGATGTGTGCCTGATTCCCTGCCCGGCGGCAGGCCGATTGCCGTGGACAGTTTCAGGAAGCGTTACGAGGAATTTATAGGGAGTCCAATACCATCTTCCCAGGGCCTTGGCCTGATGGAAATCATAGCTGCCGCGCACTCAGGACAGGTCAAAGCTCTTTATGTAATGGGTGAAAATATCGCATTTAATGTTCCTGACCATTCGTATGTTAAAGAAGCGCTGGAAGCCCTCGACTTTCTTGTCTTGCAGGACAGCTTTATGACTGAAACAGCGCGGATGGCTGATGTGGTGTTGCCTACCCTTTCATGGGCTGAAAAAGAAGGTTCTTTTACAAACCTCGAAGGCAGGATGCAGCATCTGCAGAAGGTAGTTGACGGCCAGGGAATTGACGACTGGAGCGCGCTGGCTGAAATAAGCACATTGCTTGGTGTCGAGATGCACTATAAGGGCGTAAAGGACGTTATGGCTGAAATAGCCAGGGTGTCCCCACTTCACAAAGGCATAACGTATGAGGACATGGAGGGAGGGCAGTGCATGTGGCCTTATAAGGGCGAACCCCTGCGCCATGATCTTGTTCTGCCCGGAATTGATATGCCGGATGTAAAGTCCATGTTGAGAAAGCCGGGAAAAGACATGGTATATATTGGAGTCGATAAGCCGCTTTTCCATTCAGGCAGCCTCAGCAGGAATTCCCAGGCCCTCAGCAGCATTTCATCTAAGCCCTTTGCAAGAATAGGAGGGGGGCTTGCCGGGAGGCTTTCACTTGCCGACGGCGATTATGTTACTATCTCAACATCCGCAGGTTCGCTTGATATGCCTGTGATGCTTTTTGCGGATATGCCTGAAAACCTGGTGTTGGTGCCGAACAATTTTGAAGGCGCAGGAGTTTATAAGATCTTGGCCTGGAAAATGAACGAAAACATCAAGACCCCGGCCTTCGACAGCATTGAGGCCTCATTGAAAAAGATAGAGAGAATTACAGCGGAGGGATCAGCGTGAACATATTGGATACAGTTACCTCATGGGAATATTTTCATTTTGTGGTGCAATTTGTCATCATGCTTATCAAAATGGCTGTGGTAATCAGCGTGACAATGGTCCATGTCCTGTACGCCACTTATTTCGAGAGAAAGGTCATCGGACATATGCAGGTAAGGCTTGGACCGATGAGAGTCGGGTTTCACGGAATTTTGCAGCCGATTGCCGACAGCCTCAAACTGTTCTTCAAAGAGGATATAATACCCGCTGAAGCGGACAAGACGGTATTCAAACTGGCGCCCGTGGTATTTACGTTCGCTGCGCTGAGCTCCATTGTGGTAATCCCTTTTTACGACGGGTTTGTGTTGGCCGACATCAATGTAGGCCTTCTTTTCGTCCTCGCCATGTCATCGCTGGGTGCGTATGGAGTAGTTATGGCCGGATGGGCCTCAAACTCGAAATATTCGTTCCTGGGCGGTTTGAGGTCATCGGCGCAGGTCATAAGTTATGAAGTATGCATGGGCATGAGCCTTATAGGCGTCATACTCATGGCAGGCTCGATGAACCTTTCAGAGATCGTAAAGGCACAGCATCAGCACTGGTACGGCATGTTCCTGTTCCCCCAGATCCTCGGATACTTTGTGTTCCTCGTCGCTGCTTTTGCAGAGACCAACAGGACCCCTTTTGACCTGCCCGAAGCGGAGAGCGAACTGGTGGCAGGCTATTTCGTCGAATACAGCGGGCTGCGTTTTTCGCTGTATTACGCGTCCGAGTATATCGGCATGCTGGTGATGTCGTCAATCGCCGTGCTTTGTTTCTGCGGAGGCTGGACGTTGCCGCCCTTCATTACAAATGCAGTGCCGGCGCTTTTGATGGTTCCGGGTATAGTCTGGTTTCTTATGAAAGTATATTTTCACATTTTCCTCTTCTACTGGATAAGGGCAACGGTCCCGAGATACCGTTATGATCAGTTGATGTCATTGGGATGGAAGGTGCTGCTGCCGTTGGCACTTGTAAATATAGTGTTGACCTCTATTGTTAAATACTTAATGGGGTGATACCTTAGAAAAGAGGTAAGATACGATTATGGCATTAATAAAGGACCTAGCAAAAAAAGTTTTTCTGCTTGAGATTTTTAAGGGCATGGCATTGACCTTCAGGATGATGCTCTCCCCTGCCGTGACCAGGCAGTACCCCGAGGAAAAGAGGGGGGCCTTCCCGGGATTCAGGGGACTGCATGCGCTGGTCAGGAAAGAAGACGGCTCGGCGCGCTGCGTCGGTTGCGGCCTCTGCGCCGCGATTTGCCCATCTAAGTGCATAGACGTATACACAAGCGAAGGAGCCGATCATACAAAGGTGGTGGACAGGTACGAGATTGAAGTGCTCAGGTGTGTCTATTGCGGTTTTTGCGTTGAGGCGTGTCCTTTTGGCGCGGTAGTCCTCACTGAGCATTTTGAATATTCCGATTACTCCAGGGCGGCCCTCTTTATGGATAAGGACAAGCTCCTTGGGAATTGGGACAAGTACATGGCCGGCAAAAAAGGGATTGAGTACTTCAAGCGTTTCTGGAGGCCGTTGAGCGAAGACTTCAAAGCCCATGATGACCAGGCGGTATTCAGGGGGATTAGAAAATGATACCTAAGTTGTTTTTCGGATATTTTTCCGTTGTGATGATAGTTCTTTCGCTTCTGATTATTAGCCGGAAGAACCCCATACATAGCATATTGTGGATGCTTGTCATGTTCTTCCATATCGCCGGGCTGTACCTGTTCCTCAATGCCGAGTTTCTAGCGGCGGTACAGCTGATATTATATGCAGGGGCCATACTCGTGCTCTTCCTTTTCGTCATCATGATGCTTAACCTTAAAAAAGAGGTGTTTGCAGAGAGGTACGCAGGCGAGTGGCCGGTAGCGGTCTTTATAGGAGGCACGATGCTTGTTCTTATATTGTTGGCCCTTACCTCATTGACGCAAGGCCCGCTGGGAAGCTTTACGATAGGCGTTGTTCAGGCCGACACTCATGCCAGGGCCATAGGCAGGGCCTTATATACGCAATATCTTTTGCCGTTCGAGGTGGCATCTCTTATATTGCTGGTGGCTGTTGTCGGCGCCTTAGTGCTGGCCAAGAAACACTTGAAAAGTTACAAATAAATTGTGAAAAAACAGAAGCTCTTTTGCCGTTCACGACTCATGATTTAGAGGAGGATAGATGGTACCTTTAAACTGGTACATTGGATTGAGTGCGATAATATTTACTATCGGAGTCATCGGCTTTCTTATCAGGCGCAATATCATGATTATGCTTATTTCAGTGGAACTGATGCTGAATTCGGTAAATATCAGCCTTGTGGCCTTCAGCCATTACCTTCAGGATATGAGGGGGCAGATACTGGTCCTGTTCATAATAACTGTGGCGGCTGCCGAGGCGGCTATTGGTCTGGCGATACTGGTGTCGCTGTATAGAAACAAGGCGGTATTGCATACCGATGAAATAATGGAAATGAAAGGTTAGGCGATGGAACAATATATATTAATCCCTCTTTTGCCGCTTGCAGCGTTTGCGATAAACATTCTTTTTGGCAAGTCCATAATAAAGGACAAGGCGCACTTGCTTGCTATTGCTGCGGTGCTGGGCTCCTTTGCGCTTTCTGTAATGACTTTTGTTGAAGTTATGGGCGGGAAGGTCACTAACCAGGACATCTACAGCTGGATGGTATCAGGCAGCTTCAAGGCCAGTATAGGGTTTCTGATAGACCAGCTCACAGCTATTATGTTGATAGTCGTAACCAGCATCAGCCTGCTCGTACATATTTATTCTGTAGGATATATGCATGGGGACAAAGGTTACTACCGTTTCTTCGCGTACCTGAGTCTTTTTACATTCTCGATGCTCATGCTCGTTCTGGCCAACAATCTTCTTCAGCTCTATTTCGGCTGGGAGGCCGTTGGATTGTGCTCTTATTTCCTCATAGGGTTCTGGTATGAGAAGAAGAGCGCATCGGATGCCGGCAAAAAGGCCTTTATCGTAAACAGGTTCGGCGATTTTGGCTTCGGCCTGGGCGTTATAATGATTTTCCTGACTTTGGGCAGCATACACTATGCCGACATCTTCGGCAATATCGGAACACTCCAGGGACAGACGATAACCCTGCTCGGATATAACGTAGACCTTATCACTCTCATTGCGCTGCTTCTGTTTTGCGGAGCAGTAGGAAAATCTGCCCAGATACCTTTGCATGTTTGGCTCCCTGATGCGATGGAGGGCCCGACGCCTGTCAGTGCATTGATTCATGCGGCTACCATGGTTACAGCCGGTGTCTTTATGGTGGCGCGTTTTAACCCTGTTTTCAGTCTTTCCCCTGTGGCTATGGGCGTTGTTGCCATAACAGGCGCAACGACAAGCCTGTTTGCCGCCACTATTGCCCTTGTCCAAAATGATATAAAGCGTATCATCGCATATTCCACTGTTAGCCAGCTCGGCTACATGTTCCTTGCTTGCGGCGTGGGAGCATACGGGGCCGGGGTCTTTCATCTTTTTACTCACGCATATTTCAAGGCGTTGCTGTTCCTCGGCGCGGGCAGCGTCATGCATGCCATGTCAGGAGAACTCGACATCCAGAAGATGGGCGGGCTAAAAAAATATATGCCGGTTACCTACTGGACTTTTTTAATTGCTTCCCTGAGCATAGCGGGTATCCCCGGACTTGCCGGCTTTTTCAGCAAGGATGAGATACTCTGGCTTGCATACAACGGCGGGGCCGTAGGCAGGATTGTGTGGGCCATGGGAACACTAGTTGCCGCTTTAACGGCGTTTTACAGCTTCAGAATAATTTTTCTGGCATTCCACGGAAAGTTCAGGGGCACACATGAGCAGGAACATCATCTGCACGAATCTCCTGCTTCTATGACGGTCCCGCTTATGCTGCTGGCCATTGGAGCGGTTTCAGCAGGCTGGCTCGGAATCTCTGAAACACTGGGTGGCGGCAATTTCATAGGCCATTTCTTTCACCCGGTGCTAGGCCACCCGCATGTTCACGCCGGTCCTGAAGAAGAGTGGATGGTAATGGGCATCTCAATAGCCTGCGCAGTCGGCGGCATATTTGTTTCATGGATATTCTATTCGTTGAAGCCGGACATTCCAAAGAAGCTCGCTGCTGCCTACAAAGGTGTTCATACTGTTTTGTGGAACAAATACTATGTCGATGAACTTTATGATTCCATAATTGTGAGACCGGCCATGTGGCTGTCTGAAAGCATACTTATGCCCGTAACAGACGGCACCATAATAGAGGGCATCGTCAACGGGGTGCCCAAAATGATCGCCGGTTTCGGAGAGCGGCTGAGAAAGCTGCAGTCCGGATATGTGCAGCACTATGCCTTGAGCATGGCTATCGGGCTGCTTATACTGTTTTCGCTCGTACTCATGTTCAAATAAAGTTAAAAGTGAATAGTGAAGAGATAGAAGGGTTTTAAAGGAGGTTTGATGGATTATCCGATTTTAAGCACAGTCATATTCCTGCCCATACTTGGGGCTCTGTTGATTTTTATTATGAAGAGGTCCAGCGAAGCTCTTATCAAATGGACTGCCCTGGCAATCAGCATTATCAATTTTGTGCTTAGCGTGCCTCTTTTCACCAACTTTGACAAAACCACGGCGGCAATGCAGTTTACGGAGAAGACCCAATGGATTTCTGCCTGGAACATAAATTACTCACTCGGCGTGGACGGTATAAGCGTTTTGTTTGTATTGCTTTCGACTCTGCTGACTATATTGTGCGTGACAGTATCCTGGAACAGCATTAAACAAAAAACAAAGGAATTCTATGCTGCGCTCCTCCTTATAGAAGGTTCGATGATAGGCGTATTCTGCAGCACGGACCTGTTCCTGTTCTATATTTTCTGGGAAGCGATGCTCATTCCCATGTATCTTCTGATCGGGATTTGGGGAGGACCGAACAGGGTGTACGCGGCAATCAAGTTCTTCCTCTATACGCTTGTAGGCAGTGTGCTTATGCTGGTTGGAATTATTGTTCTGTATCTTAATACCGGCAAGAGCTTTGACATACTGCAGATGATGGCAACCAATTATCCATTTAATCTTCAGATGATTCTTTTCTGGGCCTTTTTTGCGGCATTTGCCGTGAAAGTCCCGATGTTCCCGGTACATACGTGGCTGCCTGACGCTCACACGGAAGCCCCTACTGCAGGCAGCGTTATACTGGCCGGCATTCTGATAAAGATGGGGGCATACGGATTTCTCAGGTTCAGCATGCCTATACTGCCTGAAGCAACCAGGGCAATGGCCCCTGCAATGATGGTGCTGTCAGTCATCGCAATCATTTACGGCGCTGTTATCTGTCTGGGACAGACTGACCTGAAAAGGCTCATTGCGTACAGCTCTGTCAGCCATATGGGGTTTGTGACTCTCGGCATCTTTGCTCTCAATTTGCAGGGACTGCAGGGTGGCATACTTCAGATGATCAACCACGGTATCGTGACCGGGGGCCTGTTCCTTTGCATAGGGATGGTCTATGACAGGACCCATACGCGAAAGATTGTTGATTACGGAGGCGCTGCGTCTGTGCTGCCTGTTTATGCGGCGCTGTTCATTGTCTTCACCCTGGCATCGATAGGGTTGCCTGGTACAAACGGTTTTGTGGGTGAATTCCTTATTATCCTCGGCGGTTTTAGTGCGTCAAAGATAATGGGTACTCTTTCAGCCACCGGAATAATAATCGGCGCGGCATACATGCTCTGGCTTTACCAGAGGGTATTCTTCATGGAGACCAATCCTAAAATGCAGGGCCACACGGACATAGATTTACGGGAGATCTTAACGCTCCTGCCCCTCATTGTCCTCGTATTCTGGATAGGGGTTTATCCCAATACATTTTTAAGTATCATGGATGTGTCTGTTCAGCATCTGGTTGCGAGGGTCAATTCCCCGGGCCTGCAGAATATACAGCCGAACGTGGCACAGCAAATAATCGAGGTGATAAAATGAACATCCCCTTTCCCAATCTGGCTACGCTGATGCCTGAAATCATAATATCTGTGGCAGCAATGCTTCTTTTGATGCTGGATTTCGTTTTTAAAGAGAAATCGTACCTTGCCTTGATAGGCGCTCTTGCAGCAGGCATTGTGCTCTATGTAATGCCCGCAAGCTACGGCGTAACATTCGGCGGCATGTTCATCAGCGACAGTTACAGCATGTACTTCAAATTGATTTTCATAGTTAACCTGGCGCTTACCCTGCTGCTTTCGCTTAAGTATATTGAGCGGGAGAAGGCAGAATTCGGCGAGTATTACAGCTTGCTGCTGTTTGCGACTGTCGGCATGATGATAATGGCGTCGGCCGGGGACTTTATCGTCCTCTATCTGGGGCTCGAACTTATGGCGTTGAGCACTTATATACTTGCCGGAATAAAACGCCATGATATAAAGTCCAATGAAGCGGCGCTGAAATATTTTCTTATGGGAGCATTTTCGTCGGCCCTGCTTCTTTACGGCATATCGCTGGTTTACGGACTTACCGCAACCACGGACCTATATAGGATTGCCGAGCAACTAAAACAGACAGAAGTTTCATCTGTCTTGCTGCTCGGCATGCTTCTAATTGCAGTTGCCTTTTGTTTTAAAATAGCTGCCGCTCCATTTCATATGTGGGCCCCGGATGTTTACGAAGGCGCTCCAACTTCCATAACAGCATTTATGTCTGTCGGCCCGAAGGCTGCGGGATTTGCGGTCATCGGCAGGGTGTTTTACGTGACCTTCCATGGGTTGCAGACCGACTGGACTCCCATACTCATAGGCATCGCCATACTCACGATGGCAGTGGGTAATATCCTGGCACTTGTGCAGACCAACATAAAAAGAATGCTCGCCTATTCCTCTATCGCCCACGCGGGGTATATGCTTCTCGGAATTATTGCAGGGACTGCCGAGGGACGGCAGTCGATGATGACATACATGCTTATTTATGCCTTCATGAATATGGGCGCTTTCGCAGTAGTCATCCTGCTCGAAAAGGGCGAAGAAATAAAGGACTATGAAGGACTTTCAAAGAGCAGACCGCTCGTTGCGGCCCTTATGCTCGTATTCATGTTCTCGCTTGCCGGAATACCGCCGACGGCAGGCTTTATCGGAAAGTTCAATATCTTCATGGCTGCAATCAAGGCGGGCTACACTTGGCTGGTTGTTGTCGGCGTTATATTCAGCGCCATTTCAGCTTATTATTACCTGAGAGTTGTGATGAACATGTACATGAAGGATTCGACTGAAGAGGCCAGGATCAGCCCGTCCCCTTCTATCGGGCTCGCTCTTTTTATCTCAGTGGTCATGATATTCGTCATCGGCCTCATGCCGTCTCTTTTGATAGGATAGGGCAGGCAGAAAAAATTTACTGACTTTCGAGGGCTGCTGCCAGGTCAAGAGTGAACTGTTTCGCATGCTTCTCGAAGAAACGTTTAATTTTTTCCCAGTCGGTTTTTTTGCCTCTGTATTTGGGGTCAGGCTCCTTGTCAGCTCTTTCAAAGTACATAAGCGATTTGCCCATAATGATCGGGTTCACCCTGTCACGTCCAAAATGCCGAACCAAATGCGAAGCTATCTTATGAAACGGCGTATTCTGCAAAATAAAATAAATATCGATGAAATCCCGTCTTGTTCCACGTTGGCTGATAGCAATAATCTTCATATCGGCGATATCGGGAATTGCGGCAATAGTTATTCCTTCATATAAAAGAGGTTTCTCCATAAATGGATAGTCATAGCGAAATATGGAGAACTTAACCCCGCCTATTACAGCATGAAGATGTTCATCCCCTTCGTCCATAAGTTCAAAACTATGACCTGTTTTCTTAAGAGAAGAGATAAGAGACTCGACGCTGAATTTGGCCGTGGTGAAAAAATCGAGGTCAAGAGACTCACGATGACCCATCTGCAAAGCCAAGGCTGTGCCTCCGCATAAAATTGCGTTGCGCTTCGCTACAATTTCTTTAATAGAAGCCAGTATCTTCCAGCCTTTTTCAGGAAAACATGCCTTATGCATACCGCCCGGTCCCAAACCACATTTCCCAGAAGTTCCTGGATTTGTCGCTGACAATAGCACTTTCGGCCATCGCATCCAGAATTGTCCGACCGGTATAGACCCTCTGAAGCCAGTTAACGGCGTCAATGCTGCCGAATTCAAGCACCCGCTCGATAACGTAACGCGCATTTTTCTTGAGGCTGATATTTGCCAGGTCAGTGTCCCAAAAAAGAGTGCGAAAACGTTCAGGGACCATTTTCACCTCCTTGAGGTCGGCAAGTTTGCCTATCACATAGGGACTGTTTGCAGGACCAAGATATTTATGAACAACTTTGTCACCCTCCCGAACAGCGAGGTATGCGTACCGCCCCTTGCCAACCTTTTTTGTAATTATCGCCATGATGTATTATAACACAATGTTTGATAAGTATCCAATATTATATCTCGGTTAGCTTCGGAGATACTTCTTTTGGTAATTGTTTTTAGACTTAAGCCGTTGCGCGCAAAATGCTATAATTAGAAAAGATGTGGAGATCAGCCAGAGGAGGCATATTCTATGATTATTGAATATGTGCAGAAGGCAATAGAAAAGGCAGAATACAAAAAATTAGAAGACGGCAGCTGGTTTGCCGAAATTCCGCTCTGGGAAGGTGTATGGGCAAATGGCAGTACCGTAGAAGAATGCAGAAAAGAGCTTGTTGAAGTTTTGGAGGAATGGCTAATATTGAAAATCAAGGATGGTGATACCATCCCGGTTGTTGATGATATTGATCTGAATATTAAAGAATCTGCTATAGCATAAAAAGGTATGCCCACCATACAACGAAGGGAACTCATCAGAAAATTCAGGGCCTTGGGCTACTCAGGGCCCTTTTCAGGAGGCAGACATCAGTTTATGGTAAAAGGCCGAAAGAAAATACGCATACCGAATCCTCATGGAAACGACGATATTAATATAAGCCTCGTTAAAGAAATACTCCGTCAAGCCGGCATTAGCGCTGATGAATGGGACAAGTCTTAATTCGCTGTGCCTTCTCTGCTGCTTCACATTCTTTTATGAAATTATAATGCATCTTCGCGGGCCTAACCAGCAAGGGACTTGTAAAACTATCATTCCACTTCCCCAAAGTTTGTGACTCCTGGGAGTCTGGTCATTACGAAGGGTTTTGCAGTAATAATTCCAAAATATCCATGTAATATTAGCTTAACAAAGCAAATGTTATCATTTGCGGGATTAAGATAGCGCATTTTTCTGGAGTAGGGATGGTGACAGTAATATCTCATAGCGCGAGATATAAAAAGATGCCGATAAAGGAAGGAGGAGCAATGATAAAAATAAAATCAACCCGTTTTATGCAGATATTATGCAAACTGCTTCCTGCCGCCGTCTTTGTCACCCTGCTTGTGCTTTCATTAAATGCATTGCCAAATCGGGCAATGGCCGCGGAAAAGTCTGAGAGCTACGCCGCTGAAGGAGATAGTGAAAAATCTAGGCAGGAGACAATCCCTATAGATGTTCAATTACAGCTCGATGCTCATATTAAGTCATATATTGACTCATATGAGGCAACATATTGTACTGCTGCCGTCACGGACAGTGATTGCAGAGGAAAAGAATACAAGGATACAAGACGGTTCTGCGTGGGGGATATAGATGGTGACGGTTGTGACGACATAGCAGTGCTTTATACTATAGAAGGCTTCTGTTGTGGCAACAATTATTCCTTTTATGTGGCAGTCTTTTTAAATAAAGGCCACAAATATGAGTTTGCAACATCAGAAAAG
>JADFXI010000110.1 GCA_015233655.1 Nitrospirota bacterium
CATTATCTATTACCTAATTCAATTTGCGACATCCTTGATACTCGTTCTCGCAGCTAATACTTCTTTCGCCGATTTCCCGAGACTCTCGTCAATCATGGCAAACGACCGTTTTCTGCCACGGCAGCTCAGCAACCGCGGCGACAGGCTCGTTTTTTCGAACGGCATAGTGCTGCTCGGTTTTTTCTCCGCCGGGCTTCTGGTGCTTTTCGGTGGCGATACTCATGCATTGATCCCGCTTTACGCTATTGGTGTTTTCACCGCTTTTACGCTCTCCCAGGCAGGCATGGTGAAACACTGGATAAAATATAAGGGACCCGGCTGGAAGAAAAGCATCATAATTAACGGTGCCGGTACAATTGCCACAGCAGTTGTCCTTCTTATCATAGCTGTCGAAAAATTCTCGCACGGGGCATGGATTGTTCTTGTTGCAATACCAGCCCTGGTCATTTTGATGAGGAAAATTCATAGCCACTACGTTTCAGTTGGTGAGCAGCTCTCCGTAACCTCCTGCGAATTCAGCGAGCCGGAGTTCATACACCACTCTGTTGTAATTCCCATATCAGGGGTCCAGCAAGCCGTCATCGGCGCTGTAAAATACGCAAAAGCCCTGTCTGACGACGTGGTCGCACTGTATGTCTGTCTTGACGAGGCAGAGACGCGGCTTATGAAAGAAAAATGGGACCGTCACTGCATGGGCGTTCGCCTCGTTATCGTTGAATCTCCGTACAGGTCCATCAAAGAGCCCCTTCTGAATTATATCGATGAGGTGCAGGATAGGTACAAAGACGGTGTCATTACGGTAATCCTTCCGGAGTTTGTGCCTTCGAAGTGGTGGCATCACCTGCTTCACAACCAGACCGCGCTCTTTATAAAAGGCATACTGCTGTTCAAGAAGGGAGTGGTTTCCACTAGCGTGCCCTTTCACCTGAGGAAGTAATATTATATTGCATATTGTCTTTCCGGGTCCTGATACAGTCGAAAATTACCTTGCAAAAAGTGATTTGATTTGCTATCGTTTCGTATCCGAAGACTATTTTCGAAGCAAACCTCGAGTCAAAAAATATGCATACGGAGGTATCTTATGTATCATTCAGTAACTGTTATCTTAATTTTGGGACTGTTCTTCTTCTCTTCTGCACAAACTTCATATGCTACGGATACCCAATATGAACAATTCGCGGAACGCAAGATAGCGGATATTTTGCCTGCCGACAAGATCAGCGGCGAACATTACAAGATACGCGAGACCGTGCCGACTTACGGCTTTATGGACCACTTTACTGTGGATTCAGATTACGGAATATTTGAAGTAACCGGCGACGCCGCGCTGAGGAAACTGCTCAGGGAGATAAGCGCACTTACGGCCTTTAAGAAGGTTGAAAATACCGAGGCCTTTGGGAAGGCCCTTATCGCGTCCGCAAAGCAGCCGCTTGTTTTTGGAGAGAACCTGGTTACAAATCCTGTAGATACGGTGACAGGCATTCCCAAAGGGGTAGCAAGGCTTTTCATGAATGCTTACGCGAGCGTTACATCAAAGAAGCAGACTGGAGAAGATTCCACTGCTGAATCTATGCTTTCGCTTTCCAAGTACAAGAGAGAATATGCATACAATCTGGGGGTGGACGTCTACTCGAGCAACTCGGTTTTCCAAAAAGAACTTAACCGGGTCGGGTGGGCCGCTGCTGTCGGCAACCTTAGTTTTTCGGCTGCCACAGCCCCTGTAGGAGGAGGCGTAGGTATGGCCATCTCTTATACCGGTTTTGCACAAACCATGAACGACTACCTGAGGGACGAGCCTCCATCGCGGATACGGATGGACGCGCAGGAAAAACTCTTATCAATTGGAGTTGCGAAGGACGACATCAAGAATTTTCTCGAGAACAAGGCCTTTACCCCCAGGCACACTGTAGTCATTGTCAACAGTCTCATGAAACTGAAGGATGCCGCCGGGCGCGACTCGTTTATCAAGTTTGCAAATTCCGCAAGCGACGAAGAGCAGGCCAACTTCATGATGAATATTGCAGAGACTATGAGGGGGTATCAGGAGACTGTCTCTCCTGTCAAAGAGATCTCCATAGACGCGGCCCTGGTAATTGCCAAGGCTGAGAACAACAGCGTGCCGATACTTTTCCCTCTGGACTATGGGGTCTGGACAGAGAGTACAGAGGCAATTTTCAAGAATATTGTGGCCTCGTTCAAATCGCAGGCTGATAAGCCTCAGTTCGAACTCCTGGTGGCTGGAACAGTATCGCCTCTTGCAAAGAAAAATATCGAACAACTCGGTATTAAGGTGACAGAGAAGGTAAGCGAGAAAGCCGGATTTGTGGATTAAGCCCGTTTAATGGCGTCTGCTACCCGGGCGACTTTTGCCATCTCCCTGACATCGTGGACCCGTACGATATTGGCCCCGTTCAGTATCGAGGCAGTTACAGCGGCAGCGGTGCCCTCCAGGCGACTGTCAGGATGGGCACCGCCCAGTATTTTGCCTATGAATGTTTTTCGTGAGACGCCGATCGCGACCGGCCTGCCGAGCATAGTGAACTCTTTAAGGTTTGCTATAATTTCGAGATTATGACCCATATTTTTTCCAAAACCAATCCCAGGATCGACAATAATGAGGTCTTCAGGGATGCCTGCATCCGCAGCAATCCTGATACTTAATCGAAAGTAATCCAGGATTTCCGGAACAAGGGCCTCGTAAACAGGGGCCTCCTGCATGTCTTTGGGCGTTCCTTTGATGTGCATTACAACAACAGGCACGCCATGTTCGGCAATGACCTTCGGCATTGCAGGATCGAACCTTAGACCGCTGATATCATTCACCATTGATGCCCCGGCATCTAGGGCGCGTCGCGCCACTTCTGATTTGTAGGTATCGATAGATATAGGAATGCTCGTCGATTTTGATACCGCCTCTATGACAGGGAGGGTCCGCCGCAATTCTTCTTCCAGAGGCAGCGCGACAGCACCGGGTCTGGTGGACTCACCGCCGATGTCCAGAATGTCCGCGCCGTTCTCTATAAGAAATTGTGCCTGCCGCACAGCGTCTTGGCCGTCAAAATAAAGACCGCCGTCGGAAAATGAGTCAGGCGTGATATTGAGCACTCCCATGATATGGGTTTTGGAGGCGAGGTCAAGGTTGAAACCGTTCCAGGAAAGAATCACGGTCTACCGGCCCCCATAAAGTCAGCGACTTGTCGGGGAAAGGTCACCGGCAGCAACATCGAGTGCAGGGCTTACTTCACTCTTTTCACTTGCGCATCCCGGTCTGAACTTTTCTACAATGGCATCGATATCCTGCGCATCGATTGTTTCACGCTCGAGAAGGGCCTGCGCAAAGGCCTCAAGTATGTCGAGGTTCTCTTCCAGTATCCTCTTTGAGGTCACATAGGCTGCCGTAACTATGCCGCGTATCTCTTCGTCGATGTCCTCGGCCGTCTTTTCGCTGTAGTCCTTATGTCTGGCTATTTCCCGGCCGAGAAATATTTGCTCGTCCTTCTTACCGAAGGCAAGAGGCCCGAGTTTCTCGCTCATACCCCACTCGGTAACCATCTTTCTGGCCAGTTCCGTGGCCCGCTCAATATCGTTGCCTGCGCCGGTCGTCATGTGGTGCAATATAAGCTCTTCGGCAGCCCTTCCGCCCATCAGCACATTCAGTGTCTTTTCAAGAAACACCTTGGAATAAGTGTAACGGTCGTCAATAGGAAGCTGCTGAGTGACTCCAAGCGCCCTTCCCCTCGGTATTATGCTGACCTTGTGGATCGGATCGGTCCCGGGCGTCAGCTTGGCAACCAGGGCATGTCCTGCCTCATGATAAGCGGTGTTTTTCTTTTCTTCGTCGCTTATGACCATACTGCGCCTTTCGACACCCATCAAAACCTTGTCCTTGGCAAACTCGAAATCGGTCATGTCGACTTTATCTTTGACTTTCCGCGCTGCAATGAGAGCTGCTTCATTTACAAGATTGGCGAGGTCTGCACCCGAAAAACCGGGCGTTCCCCTGGCAATCTTGTCAAGGTTGACACCCTCGGCAACAGGGATATTTTTCGTATGGACTTTCAGGATCTCGAGCCGGCCTTTTACATCAGGAGTCGGCACCACAATCTGCCGGTCGAACCTTCCCGGTCTCAAGAGCGCAGGATCCAGGACATCCGGCCTGTTGGTTGCTGCAATAATGATAACGCCCTCATTACCTTCAAAACCGTCCATCTCGACGAGCAGTTGGTTCAGCGTCTGCTCCCTTTCGTCATGTCCTCCGCCCAGACCAGCCCCTCTGTGGCGGCCCACGGCATCAATTTCGTCAATAAAAATTATGCACGGTGCATTCTTTTTAGCCTGCTCAAAAAGGTCCCTGACGCGTGAGGCGCCGACACCAACGAACATTTCAACAAAATCCGACCCGGAGATAGAAAAAAACGGGACCCCTGCTTCACCGGCTATGGCCTTTGCAAGCAGCGTCTTGCCGGTGCCGGGAGAACCGACCAACAGCACTCCCTTGGGAATCTTGCCGCCCAGTTTCGAGAACTTCTGCGGGTCCTTGAGAAAATCTATTATTTCCTCAACTTCGGCTTTAGCTTCTTCCACGCCTGCCACATCCGCAAATGTGACCTTTACCGCCTTGTCGGAAACCAACTTGGCCTTGGCCTTGCCGAAAGACATGGCCTTATTGCCGCCCATCTGCATCTGGCGCATGAAAACTATCCATACGAGCACCAGGAATATAATCGGCCCCCAGGAAAAGAAAAAGTTCACATACCAGGGGTTCTGATCAGGCGGCTTCGCGGTAATCTTGACTTCCTTCTGCCTTAACACCTTTACCAGTTCAGGATACTCAACCGCATATGTTCTGAATTTGTTGCCGTCCTTCAGCCGTCCCGTTATATGGTTCTCTTTTATAGTAACCTCGTCAACTTCGCCGGCCTCAACCTTGGTAATAAAATCGGAGAAAATCATTTCCTTTTCGGTCTTGGGCGGAACGTTAAACAGATTAAAAAGAAGAATCATGGCCATGCCGATGAGCAGCCATACGAATAAACTTTTATACATGTCTTTCCCCTGCATTCTGATATTGTAGCATATTAATTTAACCTATTTCTTTCTGAATTCTTATCAATTCGGTTATGCCTTCTCCGGCCAATGAAAGCATGTCATCGAGCATCTCTTTAGAAAAAGCGCCGGTTTCGGCAGTCCCCTGTATCTCGACGATTTTACCGCTGCCGGTCATTACGACATTCATGTCAACTTCAGCCGCGGAATCCTCCTGGTAACAAAGATCAAGGCGCGCCTCGTTTTCCACAACACCTACGCTGACAGCGGCAAGATAATCCTTAACAGGGTTTCTCAAGATAATTCTGTTCTTCATTGCATTTTCGATGGCATCCTTAAACGCCACAAAAGCGCCGGTAATCGCTGCGGTCCTCGTGCCTCCGTCAGCCTGTATAACATCGCAATCCATCCATATGGTCCGTTCTCCGAGAACTTCAAGGTCCACTACGGCCCTCATCGACCTTCCTATCAGACGTTGTATTTCCTGTGTCCGGCCTCCGACGCGGCCGGTCGAGGACTCCCTTGTCATCCGGACCTGCGTGGACCTCGGCAGCATGGAGTACTCGGCGGTCACCCACCCTTTTTTCTTGTCCCGCAGAAACGGGGGGACCTTTTCTTCAATCGACGCAGTGCAAATAACTCTTGTATTGCCGACTTCGATCAGCACCGACCCTTCTGCAGAAGGTATAAAATTCCTCGTAATCTTAATTTTTCTGAGTTCATTCTTGGACCTTCCGTCAGGCCGCATATAAGCCTCCAGTAATGCTATAACGATATTTTTTCTATATTGTCAATGCTTGTTCTTAGAAACCGTTCACCGACTGATATGAATTTTTCGGGGGTATCAGTCACAAAAAACTTCCTGGCCCCGGCAATCTCAGCCTCTGTCTCGAGTCCCTTGTCAACAAGCAGATGTTTTACTGCCAGGGCCGTCTCTATAGCAGAATCGACCAGGCTCACACTGCCGGATACTTCCTGAATAAGCTCTTTTAGAAGAGGATAATGCGTGCATCCAAGTACCAGGGTGTCCGCTCCCGTGCTTTTGATTCCGGTCAGGTATCGCTCAACGATCATGCGTGCAATAACGCCCTCTGTCCAACCTTCTTCAACCAGAGGAACAAAAAGAGGACACGCCAGACCATATACTTCCACATCGGCAGCCATGGCGTTTATTGCCTTGGAATAAGCGCTGCTTTTAATAGTAGCCTCTGTACCTATTATACCTACCTTTTTGTTTTTTGTAGCGTGGACCGCGGCCCTCGCGCCAGGCTCGATCACTCCTATTACAGGGATTGATATCATCCTGGAAATATCCTGCAGGCTTATCGCAGAAACAGTGTTACAGGCCACGACCAGCAGCTTGATCTCCTGTTTCATAAGGAATTCCGTACATTCAAAAGAATAACGCAATACCGTTTCAGGAGACCTGATGCCGTACGGGACGCGGGCCGTATCGCCGAGATAAATAATGTTTTCCTGCGGCAGCAGGCTGCCCAGCTCTTTCAGAACGGTAAGCCCGCCGATACCGGAATCAAAAATGCCTATAGGTTGTTCCTTGCTTTTCATGGATTGTTATTCAGGTCAATCGTCAGTCCGGCCCCGGTATGTCAATCAGCTCGTCTTGGGGTCCGGAGGTAAAGGTTGCTGGAGTTCGTCTCTAACTGTATTGCCCAGAGGATATAATGCATTAAAGTGGCCTCCCAGACTTTCGATTTCTTTGCCATCCACCAGCAGCCTGACATCCTCAGTGCCTGGAATATTCACGGTGATTGTTTGGTACAGGGATTTTAAAAGCGCGTATTCCTGCTTTATATCACCCGAAAAATTCTTTCTGAACTCATCAGAAACATCTATATAAATAATACTCCTCTTGTCCCGGTAAACTCCCAGCAGCTTCACGTCTTTTATTTCGTCCTTCAGTCCCTTCAGGTACTCTGCCGTCAGGGCCTCGGCCATTGCGACAGGGATAGGGTTGTTCTGGATTCTTCGTTCGTCAACCTTTATTCCATCAGCGGACGGAAGAAAGATTTTCACCGTAACGCCGTCATCGCTCATTGGCGAGGGCAAGGCACCGCCCGCAGTTGCGTCACCCTTGAGTTCGATCAGCGGCGTCTGAAATTGCCTGGTCGGCGACAGATATTGCTGCGTCACAAACCATCCTGCAGCAGCAGCCAAAAGCATAACAACAAGTGCGATCAGGTAATATTTCTTTTCCACAGGCTGGCTAAGCCCCTACCTGACCCGTCGCAGAGTACGCAATCCCCTGCAAGAGTATAACGATCAGTCGTTCCCTGGACTTTGCATCGTAGCTGAACTTGTCCGGGCTCGGCAACTCAATTAATACGGCCGGCACATGAACATATGACAACAGCCGCAAAGGCAACTTTTCGGTCCTTACGCTGATTTTAAGCGCGCCTTTGGCACTCTGGGCAATCGCCTGCGCGACAGCTTCGCTTCGGTCCACGCCGATGGATTTTGCAGGGTTTACCGGAGTCTCACCGGGAGCCTTAATACATGTCCTGCATAGGCTGTATGCGGAAAATTCATCTCGTGACGAGACATGAATGCTGACGAGCAAGTCCGGGGATTTCTTGTTTACAAGCCGGGCCCTGTCCTTGAGCGACAAGGTCTGGTCCCCCTTGCGCGTAAGCGTTACCTTCTTGCCTTTCTTAAGAAGCGCGCCCGAGAACTCTTTTGCAAAAGAGAGCGCCAGGTCTTTCTCCACAGTCTTTCCGAAGCGGACGCCGCTCTCGTAACCCCCATGACCCGCATCAATGACAAATGATTCGACCTTAATATCGGAAGCGTCCGGCGCGGTTATCTGCGCCTCAGCTGAAAAGTTTTCGCTGCCGGCCGTCGTTGCCTGACTTATGTAGGCGTCAATAACAAGGCGGGACGGAGATGCCAGCTTGGAAACGTTAATATCGTCCAGGTTATCGATACTGATCGTGCAGCCGTTCGCCTCTACCGTAATTTTGAGGCCCCTGTCTATTTCGTAGACGACACTTTTTGATGCCTCGGCTTCGAGCTTTACAAACGACTTAGGGGCCTCTTTCTGGGGGACCCTGAAAGATACCGGAGACTGGAAATCGACTTTAATGGCATTAGCTCCGTTCAGGCTGACAGATGCCCTTTGCACATATTGTTCAGGGGTCTCAAAAACAAGACGCAGGTAGTTAGCGTGTTTACCGATACGCAGTGTTGCCGTCGACATCCGGCCCGCCTGGTTCCTTCCCGCATTATCAGCCGCATCAGTCCGGACAGTACCGGAGAGTAGAAAAAACTGCAAGGCCAGCAAAAGGACCGAAGCGCAGCTAAACAGCGCTCTTCCGGGCGATGTCATTATTCCACAAGGCCTAAACATGATATAAAAAGCATACTAAATACAGGAGACAATAGGCAATAGGCCCGTTGTTTCAGTCGCTCGGCTGGAAGTGCGCCTGATGCTTGACGCTCTGGGGCGGCATTCAATTATAATATCCCTCATGTTGACCGTATTGATTATAGGGTCTTTTGCCTTCATATTAAATCTTCCTTTCGGATATATAAGAAAGAGCGCAAAAAAATATTCGTTCAAATGGTTTTTATGCATTCACATGCCTGTTCCCATGATTATTATCGCGCGGATCACAACCCACACGGATTACCGATACATCCCATTGTTCATATTTATATCGATTGCCGGACAGATTTGCGGGGGAAAGATAAACCTTCACTGATAGTCGACAGCTATTAAAAGCTGAACGACAGAATGGGGGAGGAATGCGTGAGTCATACCCGTAAGGGTCACGAGACCGCTTTTACAGCGGCCTCGCGTCAGTTATTTCAAAAGTTTCGAGACTTCCGTCAGCAACTTGGCGACGTCAAACTTCACCATATACCCTTCTGCCCCCACTCCCTTGGCCTTTTCTTTATTTTCCTCGCCGCTAAGGGAAGTATTGATCATCACAGGTATAATTTGAAGTTTCGGATTATTTTTAACATTTTTCGTAAATGTAAGGCCGTCCATCTCGGGCATCTCGACATCAGAGATAATAAGCTGGACAAAATCAGTAATCGGCTGGTTCCCGATCCTCTGTAAAAAATCGTTGAGTATCTCAAGGGCCTGTTTGCCGTCAATGGCCTCTATGACGTGAAGTCCGGCATTTTCGAGCGTGTCTTTGAGAATTTTCCTTGCAACAGATGAGTCATCGGCAATAAGCACAGTGCCTTTCAGCTTTTTCTTTCCAACACCCTCAATCTCTTCAAGGGCTATCTCCTGCTTATGGACCATACCGCCCATTTCAGAAATGACACTCTCTAAATCAAGAATAAGCAACAGCGACTCGCCTTCATCATCTATTTTCGTCACCCCGGTTAACCTGCCGCTGTGCTTTGCCTGCATAAGCGCCGGCGGAGGTTTTATCTGGTCCCACTTGATACGCCGTATACGCTCCACCTCGTGAACAATCATGCCCACGGTCGTCCCGAGCATCTCCAGAACAATGACCTTGAGCCGTATCTCCATATTTGCAGGCGGAATCACTTTCATCCATTTGCCGAGATCGACAATGGGGATGACTTCACCCCGCACCTCAGCCAATGCCTCCGCATAAACAGGCATATCAGGGACTTTTGTCAGGCCAGGCATAGGAATGATTTCTCTGACCTTTGCAACGTTGACCCCGTAATCAAGCACTTCAGGAGAACCGTCGGGATGCGTACCGAACATTCTGAAGACCACGAGCTCCATTTCATTAGTCCCAACTTTAAGGACTTCCGGCAATACACCAGCACTCTGAGCCATAGCACCCTCCGTTCAACTGTCTATACTACTTAC
>JADFXI010000111.1 GCA_015233655.1 Nitrospirota bacterium
CGCTGACAATAATCGAAACCAATATTGCAAAAGAACTTATGAGAATGCCGGAAAAAATGCTCAGGCTGACAACACGGTTGACGGCCCCGGATGAGTCTTCCTGGGCCTTGTGGGCCTTCAGGACATCCTGTCTGCCGGCCTCGGTATATTTGCCGACAGTTTCGCGCAGCCTGTTGCCCGCGTCGGCAGCTTTTTCCTTCATTTCTGTCTGAAGATGTATTTTGGCTATAACTCCATCCCTGGAAAAAACCAGACCTCTTATGGAATTCAATGCCGAAACAGCGTTTCTGAGCAGGGCCAGTTCTTCTTTGGCGCCGAGTTTGAGAAGGTTTTGTTCCAAAGGTTTCTGATAAGCGTCAGCCCTGTCAAAGGCTTTGCGGATTTCCTCCCCCAGGTAATCGATCTCCTTTGAAGTGGACGCATTGAAGAGCTTCGTAATATCCCCTTCCGCAAAAAGTCCCGCGGTCATCAGCGCCGCATTATCCGACAATATGTTGGTGGCGATGCCTGACTGAGCAAAGGAAAGGTCCTGATGTTTGTTTCTGCTGGCAGCCTCCATGGACAGAAAATCGACACTCTGGTTCAGTGTCGTTATTATAGACAGTATCAGGTTTTCACGTATTTCGACCGAAACGGCCTCGAACTTTTGCAGGGTCCCCTCGTCAGGCTGTTTCATGTATGCCGAATGGAGTTCAAACAGTTCCGAGACTTTCTGTTTCAATGTATTTGCTAGTGGTGGCATTTCCCTGGCGGTTTTTATCGCCGGGCTTTCGAGCAGGTTGTCCAGTATGCTGTTGACTTTGCTTTTCAGCACCAGGACCTGCTTTCTCTCCTTTGCGTGAGGCAGACTAATAATCATATTATTCAACTGATCGAGCGAAGTCTTGAGTGCCTCCATGTCCCGAAGTTTCCCCGAAGATATTTTTGAACCTTCAAAATCGTCCTTCAATCCCTTTGAATAGTTCCCCTGCATGGCGGACACCCTCGCATCCAGGTTCTTAAGTTTGGCGGTCATGTCCTTCAGCTTTTCCGCAATGGCGGTCGCGGCTTCGCGTGTTTCAGCCTCCGATTGCAGCCGCTTTCCCGAAGTCTCGAAAATCTCGCCGGACAATTTTTCTATTTCGTTATACAGTCCCCTGTGCTGACCGTCAAGCTTTTCGAGAGAAGCTTCAGCCTCTTTTACTTCGGCAACGGACTTCCCGAAGCTTGCCTTCTGCTGATTGAGTGCATCATTACTGACGGCAAGGCTGGCCTTGAGCAGGTCGGAAACAGAACTCTGCAGGGCCCTCTGCAGGTCCGTCG
This sequence comes from Nitrospirota bacterium, assembly GCA_015233655.1. GTDB lineage: Bacteria > Nitrospirota > Thermodesulfovibrionia > Thermodesulfovibrionales > Dissulfurispiraceae > JADFXI01. The sequence continues at coordinate 1,303 of JADFXI010000111.1, forward strand.
TTCTTACCTGAAACGGGGTGCTGGTACTCAGGGGATATGAAAGCTTCGATTTAATGAAAACAAGACCGGATATGCTTATAGAAGCCATAAGCAGGATTACAACTCCGATGACTGCAACATTAAGCGTAAGTTTCTGACGTATAGTCACGAGAACACCTCCGGTATGAATTGTCTACTTGAGGTATTTCTGTCCGTCGCCCAGTATGAAGTCAATAAGTTTTTTGACGGAAGCACTCGGCTCACCTTTTGTAAGTATAAGCAGAGGCCTTCCGATTGCCGGAGCATCCACTTTCTTTACTGTGTCATTGACAAAGGACTCGCTTACCGCGCCAATCGCTTCTTTCATCGATGACACTTCTTTCAGTTCAGCCATAGTAGTGGAAGCCTCCACAGCGTCCGAAGCATATGGCTCCCCGTTCATGGCCTGAGTATTGAAAGTTTGCCTTGTGCCGGATCCCTTGACCGATGTAACTACAATAACATCAGAGTCAGCGCCGCCCACTTCTTTCCAGTTCTTGACCTTGCCGGTATTCAATCCTTTCACTTGATCCATGGTCAGTTTTGAAACAGGGTTTTGTTTATTTACGATAACTGCGATATTGTCGCTGCCCAGCTGCTGCACTTTTATATCGGCGATGCCGGCCAACTCCGGGACCGCTTTCTTCAAATCTTCGAAATTGTCTGAAGATACGCTTGCGGCACACTTCCCCGCTATGAGGTCCTTGGCCCCGGCAAGTGAGCCATTGGTGGAAAGAACGAGTTCGATGCCCGAAGCCTTCTCAAACGGCACCTTGATTTTGGACATGATCTTGCCCATAACTGTTGAAGAACCATTAATCTGAAGGACCTCTGCGTAAGCCGTTGAGCCGATAAGCAAAACCAACAACATCGAGTAAAGAACGATTCTTTTCATACAGCCTCCGTGATTCTTATTTGTATGTTGCCTTTAGCAATGATAGTGATTATACCCTGAATGACAGCTGCAATGAACACTGCATTTAGCGTTTGAGTCAGTGTCCTTCAGGTATTTGTTAAAAATACATGAAAATCAAGACGTTTAAGGGTACTCAAGATACGGCACTATTTTGGCATTACCCGAAAGTAGTATGTCAAGTAGATTTTTCAATGTTGATTTTTGCAATAACTATGATAACCCCAAGTATCGGAAAAAAATCCCATGGTAAACTTAAAAAAGCTAAGGCTTGTCAGAAATATTATATTGAAAGACAATTGAATTATTAGTTAGACTATTTAGTTAGCTATCTTGATGATTTATATAACAGGGGGGATGGGCAATGGCTGATATGGTCGAAATCAGATGGCACGGTAGGGGGGGGCAGGGCACTGTCACTGCCGCCAAAGTCTTCGCCGACGCTTGTCTGAGCGGTGGAAGGCATGTCCAGGCCTTTCCTGAATACGGCCCTGAGCGTTCAGGGGCGCCTTTAAGGGCTTACAACAGGGTCAGCAACAAACCCCTCAGGATGCATTGTCCTGTTTTGAATCCTGACATTGTGGCAGTTGCGGATGCGACTTTGCTTGACGGAATAAATGTTACCGAGGGTGCGAGGGACAGAGCCCTTATTATAGTGAACTCCGCAAAATCCCCCGATGTGATAAGGGAGAAACTGAAGGCGGAAACGACGCAGAAGGTATTTACGGTTGATGCTACCAAGATTGCCCTTGATTGTATAGGGAGGCCTATGCCTAATGCGTCAATGGTGGGGGCCCTCGCAAAGGTTTCGGGGGTCGTGAGTCTGCAGCAGATACTTGCGGATGTTGAAAAGAGTTTCGGCAGCAAGTTTTCTCGGAAGGTCATAGAGGGCAATCTTTTGGCTGTGAAAAGAGGGTACGAGGAGGTACGGGAAGGATGAAACCGAGGGGATGGAAGGAACTGAATCCCGGCGCTGTCATAACTGAGGCCGGAAGTGCGCGGAAATTCAAAACAGGCTCCTGGAGATCATTCAAGCCGGTATGGATAGAGGAGAATTGCATACAGTGCATGATGTGCTGGATATACTGCCCTGACATGGCGATCACTGCAAAGGACGGCAAGAGAGGGGAATTCAATTATTACTTTTGCAAGGGTTGCGGTATCTGCGCGCTCGAATGCCCCGGCAAGAAGGGCAAGAAAGCGATAGTTATGGAGGAAGAGGGCCAATGAGCGCGTCGCGTGTGGTAGCAGTAACGGGGAATGAGTCTGTTGCCGAAGCGCTGCGGCAGGTAAACCCTGATGTCAGCGCTGCGTATCCAATTACCCCTGCGACTGACATAATGCAGAGGTTTACACATTACGTATCAAACGGCAAGGTGAAGACCGAGATGATCCTGGTCGAGAGCGAGCACAGCGCGATGAGTGCCTGTATTGGAGCGTCCGCTGCAGGCGGCAGGGTGATGACTGCCACTTCATCCCAGGGCCTCGCGCTCATGTGGGAAGAATTGTTCATCGCTTCAGGCTACCGTCTTCCAATAGTAATGTCGCTGGTGAACAGGGCACTTTCGGCGCCTATTAACATTCACTGCGACCATTCAGACGGCATGGGAGCGCGCGACTGCGGCTGGATTCAGTTGTGGTCGGAGAATGCGCAGGAAGCTTATGATAATACGATTCAGGCTTTTCGCATTGCGGAGAACATGGATATTCGCCTTCCGGCAATGGTCTGCATGGACGGTTTTATCATCAGCCATTCCATAGAGCGCATGGAATATCTTGACGATGACGCGGTAAGAAATTATGTCGGGGACTTCAAACAGCTATATCCACTCCTTGACATCGCGCATCCTGTCAGCTACGGCCCTCTGATACTGTCCGATTACTACATGGAATACAAAAGGGCGCATGCCGAGGTAATGTCAAAAGTTAAGCATGTGGTCCTGGACGCGGCTTCGGAATTCGAAAGGATTTCGGGGAGGAAATACGGACTTTTTGAGGACTACAGGCTTGATGACGCTGAAATCGGGCTTGTTGTGCTGAACTCGGCTGCGGGGACTTCAAAGGATGTGGTTGACGCTTTCAGGGACCGCGGCATTAAGGCCGGTTTGTTGAAGCCGAGACTCTTCAGGCCGTTCCCCTATGAAGAGGTTGGAGAGGCCCTCAAACATTTAAAGGCCGTATGCGTGCTCGACAGGGCTGATGCATCAGGGGCGTCGTACGGGCCGTTGTTTATGGAAATTGCATCGAGTGTCAGTCCATACAGTCCCAGGCCTGTTTTGCTGAATAAGATTTACGGCCTGGGCGGCAGGGACTATCTGCCTGGACATGCTGAAAGCGTGTTGAGCGAACTTGCTGAAGTTGCGGCAACGGGCAAAGTTAGAACGTTTAAAGAATATATCGGAGTGAGAGAATAATATGGCGACACCGTTGAGTTTGAAAGAGTTGTCCAAGAAAGAGACGATGATCACAGGCGGTCATCGCATGTGCTCCGGCTGCGGAGCGCCTATTGTAGTCAAGATGGCCCTGCTCGCATCGGAATATCCTGTAGTGGTTGCAAACGCCACCGGCTGCCTTGAGGTCTCTACATGCATTTCCGAATACACGGCGTGGAACGTGCCCTGGATACACAATGCCTTTGAGAACGCGGCCGCTACCCTTTCAGGGGTGGAAGCTATGTACCGTTCGCTGAAGAAACAGGGCAAGATAAACAGCGACATCAAATTTATAGCCTTCGGAGGCGACGGCGGCACATATGATATCGGTCTGCAGAGTCTTTCAGGGGCCATGGAACGTGGACACGATATGCTGTACATATGCTATGACAACGGCGCGTATATGAATACGGGAATTCAGCGTTCCAGCGCAACACCTCTCGGCGCCGATACTACTACATGTCCTGCGGGGACCTGTGTTTCCGGAAAGCCCCAGCCCAGAAAAGATCTCACGAGGATCATGGCGGCCCACGGAATACCTTATGTGGCCCAGGCGTCTCCAAGCCATTGGTCGGACCTGATGAAGAAAGTGAGGAAGGCGCTCGAAATAAACGGTCCGAAATTCATGAACGTAATCGCCCCCTGCAACCGCGGATGGAGGTCGAGAACGGATGATGCCATACTGCTAAGCAGGCTGGCGGTTGAGACATGTTACTGGCCTCTTTTCGAGATCGAGAACGGGGTAACGAGAGTTACGGTTAAACCTAAAGAGAAGAAGCCTCTTTCAGAATTTATGAGGCCTCAGGGCAGGTTCAAACACATTTTTGCGCCTGAAAACGAGGCCTTGCTGAAGCAGGCCCAGCACGATATCGATGCCTACTGGGAGAGACTCTTGAAGGAAGAGGCTTTTACCGCGCCGCCGGAGCCGGGACAATAAGTCTGAGGGCGTCCCGCTCGATTTCCACCTTTGCCGGTGTGGTACCTGCATAATCCCCGTCAAGCTGCACAGGTGCCGCCCCTTCGACTATAATTTCGTCAGCTTTTAAATAGCTGACGTCTTTGAATGTAAGATGACTTCCCATAAGTATGCCGAGAATGTAGCGCAGCAGGGCGCTTCTTGTTTTACCGTGAGTGATAAAAACATAAAAACAGGGCTCGGTCAATCGCGCGTCGGGCGTGGCCTTGAAGCTGCCGCCGTAGCAGGACGCCTTCCCTATAATAGCGCAGTGCCCGGATACTTTCGGCGACAGGACGGCCGCCGCAGCTTCGCTCTTTATCGAGAGGACAATGTCGCCGGGGTCGTACCGCAGAAGAGTTTTGAGGCCGCTCAGGAAATAGGCGCCCTTGCCGGTGAATTTCTTCACCCTTTCATTAACGCCGGACGTTGCTTCGGCATCGAACCCTATGCCTGCCATCAAAAGAAAATAACGTTTGATGCCGGAATCGGCAAAAGTTATTTTGCCCAGATGCACGGTCTGCAGGGTGCCGCTAAGAGCTATGTCCAGCGCTCTTTTAACGGAGAGGGGGATGTGCAGCTCCCGGGCCAGCACCGACGTAGTGCCGAGGGGTAGAATCGCCATGGGTATGCGGGAGCGGACCAGGCCATTTGCGACCTCGTTATAAGTCCCGTCCCCCCCTGCAACCAGGACCAGCCGGAGCGGCTGTTCCGATATGTCCCTGGCAAACGTTTCTCCATCTCCTTTTCGGCCTGTGAACATCAGTCTGACATCATATCCCCTCTTTATAAGAAGATCTGATGCCTTCTTAATCTTGAACGCTGCTCCGCCTCCGGCGATGGGATTTCCGATAAGAATAATCTTTTCAGCCATTACAGAGCAGTACCGGTTCCCTTTCCAGGTAGTTTATTATAGGGTCGGGGTCCGCCTCTTCCCTTATGAAAAATACCCTTCCTCCATGCATGTCGCAGCGGGACTTGATGTTCGGGATCCGGACATAGCCTATGTCCCTGCCCGCTATATACCCCGTTGTATAATCCGGATCATCGGAAATGCATACCTCGGCTAGGATCCCCTGGCAGGAAGCCGCTTTTGATGCGAGAAGGAGGGCCTCCTGAACAGTCTCCGTGTTTATCCTCAATCGTGAAAGACTCAGCGCCAGCTTTCTTCGCTCGGCCCGTTTTATTCCCAGTCGTGAGACCCTTACGCCGCGCTTTTTGTCAGGCTCAATTCTCAAGCCCGTCCTCGCTGTTATGAGTGATGCACCGCGCATAACGTTCGTAGAAGTCAAAACTCTCGAGGCAGCGGAAATGGCCCGCTGAGTGATATCCATATCCGTAAGAATTTCTGAAATTATCTTATGCGCCCTGTCGGGCGAAGAGCACCTGATTGTTTTTACATTCAGCAGCGGAACAGAGACAGGTCCCTGCTCCATAGATTCGATCGTGATGTTAATTGTATCGGGCAGCCCCCTGGAATGCCCCAGGACCCTCCTGACGTATGCTGTGACGGTCTGCGGCAGTTCCCGCGTGTCGTACAGCCCTTCAGCCCCGGAAATATGGAGGTTGCTGACGCAGGTTTTTCTGGATGCCCTTATGCGTACATTCCACATGCAGGAATTGTATCATAAACCCATAATGCATGACTCGCAACTATGTTTTGTCTTTTTTACCCCAGATTTTGTCGTAATATTCCGGGTAGAGCGTTTTTGCGCATTCGGGGCAGATACTATGAGTGAACAGGGCCTGGGAATGTTCGCTGACATAAGTCTCAATCTGCTCCCAGTATCCCTTGTCATCCCTGATTTTTTTGCATGAGGCACAAATAGGGAAAAAACCGCTCAATGTCTTTACTTTCGCAAGGGCTTCCTGAAGCTCCAGGACGAGTTTCTCCCTCTCTTCATGATACTTTTGCAACTCGCGCTCCCGAAGAACGACATCGGCGCATTTTTGGACCGCAGCTATCAGTCTGTCGTGCCCTATGGGTTTCAAGACATACTGGTCCACAGCGACTTCGATCGCTGCGAGAAAATAGTCAGTATCGCTATAGGCCGTTGTCACAATGATCTGTTTGTCGCTGCTCTCGGCCCTTATCTTCGCCGCCATATCCAGCCCGTTCATGACAGGCATTCTTATGTCGGTCACGATTATATCAGGATTGTATTTTCTGAATACTTCAAGTCCTTCACTGCCGTTTTCAGCAACATAAACGGTTTGAACGACCCGGCCCAGAATTTCACTTACGGACCTTCTTGCCGACGGATCATCCTCGACATACAGCACCGAGACTTCAAGTTTCACGTTTTCCATTTCAAACCTCTATCCTGAACTCGGCGCCATCCTTATAGTTGCGGGCTGTGAGCTGCCCTCCCATGTTTCTCTCAATCATGGTCTTTGATATGTACAGTCCTATGCCTGTGCCCGATCCTTCCTCTTTTGTTGTAAAATACGGATCAAAGATCCTGTCAATTATGGCGTCGGGGATCCCCCCTCCGGTGTCACGCACGTTGAGGATGGTTTTATGGTCCATCACCGACAGCTCAATAGTTATTCTGGCCTCGCAATTCTCTTTAGACTTTCTCTGTAATATAGCATCTTTTGCATTATTAATGAGGTTCAGCAATACATGTTTGAACTCATTGGGATACCCGTTTATGGCCAAACCTTCTCTGTCGGCGACAATATCAATATCTATGTAGTGGTTCTGAAGCTGGGCCTTTATAAGAGAGATGGTTTCTTCAACTGCCTTTTTTAAGTCAAAAACTTCTTTTTCCTTCGAAGGTTTGAAGAAATTTCGGAAATCGTCGATGGTTTTGGACATGAATTTGATCTGCCACATGGCAGTCGCAACAGCGTTCTTGAACCGCTCGCTATCCAATTCTCCGTAATCATATGCCATTTTCAGGTTTTGTACGATAAGACCTATGACATTGAGAGGCTGTCTCCACTGGTGTGCTATGGCACCTATCATCTCTCCCATCGCAGCCATCCTGGACTGTTGGAAAAGCAGCCGTTCCTTTTCCTGGCGCGACGCCATTTCTTCCTGCAACTGCCTGTTGATGGTCTCAAGCTGCGCAGTGCGCTCAATAATGTGCCTTTCCAGATCTTCATTAAGAAGCCTGATCTTCTCCTCGGCTTGCCGGCGCTCCTCAATCTCATGCTCCAACTCCCGGTTGGAAATCCCAAGTTCGAATATCAGCCTTTCCCTGTCTTTCTCAATCTGTCTCCGCTCGGTGATGTCTCTGAAAGCGGTGACTGCGGCAACCACCCGTCCGTTCTCGAGTACAGGGCTGGAAATGACAGAGATGGGAAAAATCGTCCCATCCTTCCGCACAAAAACCTCGTCTGAGGAGACAACACGGACGCCGCTCTTGAATACGTTGTGAATCTTGCATTCGTCAAACGGCAGGAGAGAACCGTCCGCTTTCCTGCAGTGGACCACATCATGGGCATTCCGGCCTATCAATTCCTGAATGGTCCACCCTAAAAGGCGTTCCGCCTCAGGATTCATGAAGGTGATTTCTCCCTGCTGATTCATACCGTAGATGCCTTCGGCCAAAGAAGAGGTCACATCTCGAAGCATCTTTTCGTTTCCGCGCAGAGCATCATCCGCCAGCCTGCGTTCTGTGATATCGCGCACGACCGCCACCATATAACTCTTGTCTCCAATTTCCACATGGTTAACATTTACTTCGACAGGCAAGGTCGTGCCGTTTTTTCTCCGGGTCCTGCCTTCAAATACCGTATGTCCCGCTTTCCGTGCTTCCGTTACGTGATTTTTCCATGAAGCTTCATCGGGGATGGATGTCGCGATATCACGGACCCGCATATGCAGAAGCTCCCCGTGTTCGTATCCCAAAACCTTGCATGCTGAGTCGTTTACATCAAGGAAGATACCTGTTTCAGGGTCTGCAATGAATATTAAGTCGTTCAATTGATTGACAAGGTTCCGGAATAATAATAATTCTTTTTTCATAGTGTTATCTTTATTGCCGAATTTAAAATCAAACAGAACACTTCTTATAAAGGAAAAGTGTCTCCGGCTCTTTCTTATAGCTCGATTATACCACTTTAACGGGGTTGTGTTTTGTGTCATATAAATGTTAAAAAACAATACGATTGAAACGCCGCACAAAAAGAACATATTGGCTGTCTTTAATTGATTAGGAGCGGGTATCCATAATGAGAACGGTCCGTATCGCGCTGTGCCAGATTAACC
>JADFXI010000112.1 GCA_015233655.1 Nitrospirota bacterium
GCAGCTTTCGCTGCTAGGGGTATAATTTGGACAGCATCGGTATAAACCTGATTTTCAAAGTGGGGATTTGTCCGTCCAAAAGCCTTATTTTATGCGGAAGGCTTGTATGAGTTTAATTTATCTTGGACAGCACTGATTTTTTTTGATGAGTCAATTGTCTTTTGCTCCTGTGAATAGCTGTTGTCGAGCTTCATAGTCTCGGTGGTAAAAGCACAGCCGGAAAGAAAAATGACATTTAAAAAAACTATTATGAGAAACTTCTTCAGGTTCATGATGCCCTCCTTATTTAATTGCCATAAGTATCTTAATAAATCGATGTCAAATTTCCTATTACCCGAAAGGGTAATATCTTTTTCAGGGATACATTGATAAGCTACCCGGTATTACTCTGAGGTTCAACTCCTTCATCCTCAGCGTTATCTCTCCCCACGTCTCAGCCTGTTATTTTGAAATCTCCCCGCTGTTTTGCTATAGTTATGCTTGCAACTCAATTTATGATCTGAAGTACTTGGGAGAACACAGCCGTGCTTCTGTTAGGAAAATGGACACGCGACTCTCTGGAGGATATTATGCGGAAATCCTCCTCATACGCCATACCCGGCAACCGCATTCGCTACATTTCCTCTCTTTTCAAAGATACCCCCTATAAAGAATCGACCCTCGTGGGCGACTTTCGCACGCCCGAGGTTTTTGTAATAGACCTTCATGAGTTAGACTGCCTGACATTCATTGAGTATGTCGAGGCTATGCGCCTTTCGAGTTCATTCCCCGAATTCGAAAAAAACCTGAAAAAGATCAGATACCGATCAGGGAAGATCGCATTTGCGTCGCGAAAACACTTCTTTACCGACTGGCGCGAATTTAACAAAGATTATGTCTATGATGCCACAGAGTTTGTGGGCGGTCACAAGACAATGTTTGAACGCAAGCATTTGAACAGCAAAGCTGATGGGACCGCTTTTGTGTACGGCCTTCAGCCGTTCGGGCGTAAAATTGCATACATCCCATCCCGCTGTTTATCCGGCAGAATGATTGACAGGCTGAAGACCGGCGATTACGTGGGCATCTACGCCGACTCCCCCGGGCTTGACGTCACTCATGTCGGCATTCTCGTCAAATACGGTGGCAAGGCGTATATCAGGCACGCCTCGTCTCAAAAAAAACACCGGAAGGTGATCGACCAGGAATTTAAACGCTACGCTTCCGGCAGGCCGGGAATTATCGTACTGAGACCCAAATAGCTGCATATCATACGGCTTTATTGCTGAAGCGCTGCGGCCAGTGCATTAATCTGATCAGTTGTTAGACTAATGCTTCTCATTAAACCGATAGTGTTAAGCGCACTGGTGATTTGGCTGGCTGTCTTGCCTGTCAACTGGGATCTGCTGTGACAAGCTGCACATATAGATGAGAAAATAGCATTCCCATCTATAGATACCGATGTCGTCGATGTCGATGTCGATGTTGTTGTAGTCGTAATAGACGTAGATGAGGATGTACTTGTAGTTGCACTTGTGGTTGTTGTAGTTGTAGTCGTGGTCGTGGTGGTGGTTGTTGTCGTTGTCGTTGTCGAACCTCCGTTCCAGTTGCCGACCGCAGGGGTAGCTCCTGACCATCCCCAACTGAAGCACTCGTCCATTGCAGAATTTGACGGCGCTCCGCAGCCGGCCCATGTCCCTGTGCCTGGATAGTCAAGGTACCATGCGCCGCTTCTGTAAATACCTATCTTTGCCTTGCCGTTCCCATTCCAGTCGCCCACTACAGGCACATCAGTTGACGCCCAGCCGAATCCATAGAAGCATGCGTCTTTTGTTGCGTCCGACGGAGCCCCGCAGCCTGACCATGTCCCTGTACCGGCATAGTCGAGAAACCATGTGCCGTTGCTGTAAACTCCTATCTTAGTCTTGCCATTCCCATTCCAGTCTCCTACCACCGGAGCGGCACCAGCCCAGCCAAAAGAGTAGCAGGCATCCTTTGTCGGGTCCGCGGGAGCACCGCAGCCCACCCAAGTCCCTGTGCCCGGATAATCGAGATACCATGTGGCTGTGCTGCTTCTGTAAACACCTATCTTTGATTTGCCGTTTCCGCTCCAATCCCCTACTACCGGGATGTCATCCGACTGCCAACCAAATCCATAAAAACATTGGTCTTTAGTTGTGTCTGCCGTCGCCCCGCAACCAGCCCATGTCCCGGTCCCCTGATAGTCAAGCATCCATGTTCCGCTTCCATAGACTCCTATTGAGGTCTGAGCATGCGAAACACTTGCAAATATAGCAGCAACCCCGATCGCAAAAAAGAACGGAGCAGGAACCTTCTGCCAAACGCTGTTTCCTGTTGATACTTTGCGACTAAGCCTTTGATTCAACATTAACAGTCTCCTGAAATGTTCTTTGATTATGCCTTGCCGCCACACAATATTCATCCGTAACTTGTCCTTCTATAGCTTAATAATGCATTTCAGAAATGTGTGTTACATTTCTGTTTCATGTTTTAGTGCCATTATGTCGCCCTGCAGCAGCCAAAGGAGCAGCAGTCCGGGAATAGCGGAAATAGCAGCCATCAAAAAGAACTGGGGCCAGCCCACCAGCTCAACAAGATAACCCGAGGAGGGCGCAATGAATATCCTGCCTAATGCTGCGAGCGACGACAGCAAGGCATACTGCGTGGCACTATAGCGCTGGTTGCACAACGCCATGAGGAGAGAGACAAATGCCGCTGTTCCCATGCCGCCGCACAGGTTCTCGAAGGCAACGGCAAAAATCATCATGAGATAGCTCTTACCCGTCCAGGCCAGCACCATAAATGACAGGATGGACACCGCCTGAAGAATACCGAACAGCATAAGGGCCCCGTATAGTCCGAGCCGCACCATCAGTGTTCCGCCGAACAACGCGCCGATTATCAGGGACACAAGACCTAACCCCTTATTTATAGTACCCACGTCAGTTGGCGTGAAACCCAAACCCCTTATCAGAAAAGCGGTGGTCAGAGTTCCGGCATATGCGTCACCCAGCTTATACAGCACAATTACGAGCAGGAACCTGACGGCTGAACGGCGAGAGAAGAAATCTCCGAGAGGCCCCCAAATAGCCTCTTTGATGCTCCGCGGCGGCGCTATTGACTCATCAGGCTCCGGACCCATGGCAGTTGCAGCCAGGCCGGCCGCCATTATTGCAGCCATTAACAGATACGTGTTGCGCCATCCGATCCTGTCCGAGAGTATGAGCGCAACTGCGCCCGAGACAATCATCGCCACACGGTAGCCCATGACAGAAACCGCCGCCCCTATGCCGCGCTCTTTTTCATGCAGAACGTCTGTTCTATAGGCATCGACGACTATGTCCTGCGACGCGGAAGCGAAGGCCACAAACAGTGCGAGCGCTCCCATAACAAGAGGGTACCTGCCGGGAGAACCAAAACCCATTGCCGCAATGCCGGCGATTAGGCATATCTGGGCAATAAAAATCCAACCTCTCCTTCTGCCCAGCCCGCCTAATGAGGACGGAATGAAACGGTCCATCAAAGGAGACCAGATAAACTTGAGCGTGTAAGGCAGACCGGCAAGTGCGAACACGCCTATGGTCCGCAAATCCACTCCGGAGACTGCCATCCACGCCTGCAGTGTTCCACCCGTAAGTGCCAGGGGCAATCCTGAAGAGAATCCCAGAAGCATGACTGTTGCAATGCGGCGGCTTTGAAAAACCTGAAGATATTTATAAAGCATGGGCCAAAGGCAAAGGGCCAAGCGCGAAAGGCCACGGGTCACAACAAAGAGATATTCCTTTTTTCCCTTTCGACATTGGCCTTTTGCCTTTCGCCTATTTCGTATTCAGTTCCTTGAAAAGCTCCTTCAAGACCACCTCGATCTCCTGATAGGTCATCCAGCCCTTCTCAAAAAAGATACTGCCTATGACCCGGTGAGGACTTCCTGACATCTCATCATCGACCTGCGCCGCCAGAGCTGCCTTGAGCTGCTCAGTCGTTATAAAGCCCAAATCCACAGCTTTCTTTCCGAACCTGGGAGAATATTTCTTCGTAATGCCGCTATCAAAACGCTCTTTCATTTCGGCCTCACTTTTCTATGCCCGGCCCCGAACGTTCAACGCCCGACGCCATTAAGTTTCACCGGGAGACGACCCATAAAAGTCTTTTCACCCACAAGACGTTTGATTACCGACTCCTGCACCTGATGCGTTGACTCGTAAGCCGCGATTAGTATATCAGCTTCTCCGAAATAGCGCAAAACATAAGGACTGCCGAAAGAAACAAGTATGGATTTTTTTGCCTTCTTTATTATTGCGGCTATGCGCTCTCTTTCCTCGTTAGAAATACCTGAACTTTCCCTCCACGCGGCTACGGTGGTGAATATGGCAACCAGGACCGTCTCACTGCCCGCGGCATCCACGCCTCCGAATTCCGAAAACAAAGGAGAATCCGACGATAGCCCGGGATCTCCGGCAACGACAAGGCCGGCCCGATTCTTTCCCTTTAGCGGCAAGAGCCCGGGCGTATTTTTCACGAGCGTAATTGATCTCCCGGCAATATCAGAGGACAATCCACGGTTACCGTCATAATCCGCTTCTCTCTGAGGAAGACGTGCCAGACGCTCTTTTGCTTTTAAAATCCTTCCTACGGCTTTATTCACAGTGTCCTCAACGACCTCTCCGGAAGCAACCGCTGAGAGCAGCCTGTTGACTAAGGCGCTCACATCAGCCGGATGAAGCAGTACGTCCGCTCCTGCATTCAGACATTTCACCGGCATGTCGCCGTAATTGTTCAAGGCATTCATGTCCAGTGCGTCAGTGACAATGAGACCGGTAAAACCCATTTGCTCCCTAAGCAGGCCCTGCATTATCTTTCTCGAAAAAGTGGCAGGTATTTCATCCAGACATGGAACCGCCAAATGCCCCACCATCAAGCTGCTTACGCCGGTCCCGACAGCCTTTACAAAAGGCGCAAGGTCGGTCCCCGTTAATTCCTTTAAAGATTTCCTGATTACAGGCAGTGCTATATGAGAATCGGTGACCGTATCGCCATGTCCCGGAAAATGCTTGGCACAGCTTATAAGCCCTGCCTGCTCCAAAGCCCTTATATATTCCGAACCGAACCACGACACTGTTTCAGGGTCATCGGAAAAAGCCCTCGTGCAGATTATGGGGTTGTCAGGTTCCTGATTGACATCCATGACGGGAATGAGCGGCATATTTATTCCACTGTCAAGGGCCTCGTCAGCCAAGCCATCAAGAGCACGCCGAAGTAGCGCCGCATCTTCGGGATTCTTGCGATCCAGCGCTGCGGCCATCGCCATAGGGCATGGAAGAAAGCCCGCCCCGTCGATCTGCTGACCTACACCCCTTTCAATATCCGAAGCTATAAACAGGGGGACCTCGGCGAGGGACTGAAGTTCATGTATGAAATCCCCCAACTCGCCCCTGGAGCCGCCGAAAACAATAAAACCTCCGACCCCCTTTGCAACCAGGTCTTTCAAGGTTTGCACGTAGGCATCGTTGCGTATCTGATCTCCATTAAGTCTGCTGATAACGAGCTGGCAGATCCGTTTCTCAAGTTCCACAGGCATATTGAAAGACACATTACGCCGCATATGGGAGTTTAACAGATTAGGCCCTCTACATGCTAAAATCAAAGCGTCGGGCAGGGAGCAGTTATCATGGCAAGCGGGTCAGTTTCTCTGATAGAATATATCACTTGATGCTTCTTATCTATCCACCAGTCGCAAAGCCTTGTGAACCGCCTGCCGGAATTGCGCGGCTCTCCGGCATGCTCGCCAAACATGGAGTCGAGCACCGTCTTCTTGATGCCAACATAGAGGGGCTTCTCCATCTGCTGCAAATGCCTATGCCTGCGGAAAAGAAAGATGATATTTGGTCAAAGAGGGCCTTTCGTAATCTTGAAGCCAACCTTTCTCACCTGAGAGACCCCGGCCTCTACAATCATCTTGACCGTTACAAAAGAACGGTCAGGGACATTGGACGAGTTCTTAGCGATGTATCTCCTAACGGTTCAACGATAGGGCTTGTGAACTACGAGCAGGAAGGACTGTCTCCCCTGAGAAGCAACGACCTCCTGGCTGCGTCTGAACGGCCTGAACTGGACCCTTTTTATTCATATTTCCGAGTACGACTGGAAGGCCTGTTTAGTGAAAACGGACCATCCGTGATCGGCATTTCCCTTAACTATCTGAGTCAGGCCCTGTGCGCCTTTTCTATGATAGGGTTCATAAAACGTGAACTGCCTCATGTAAAAATTATTATGGGCGGCGGGCTTGTTACCTCGTGGCTGAAGAGCCGGACATGGAAAAACCATTTCGCCGGTCTCGTCGACCATCTTGTGGCCGGACCGGGAGAATACCAGATCCTCGCGTACCTTGGGATAGAGCCGACAGAACAAAGAATGCCGCAACCTGATTATCTTTCTCTCCCTGGAGAAAAATACCTCTCGCCCGGTTTTGTCCTGCCCTTCAGCGCTTCGACAGGGTGTTACTGGAGCAGGTGCACCTTTTGTCCTGAGCAGGCCGAGCGTAACCCGTATATCGTTCTGCCGCCGGACCAGGTAATTGCCGACTTAAACGACCTCAGGCATAAAACTAATCCGGCGCTGGTCCATTTTCTCGACAATGCAATAAGCCCTGCGCTTCTCGACGCGCTTGCCGTGCACAACATAGGCATTCTCTGGTATGGTTTTGCGCGCATCGCCTCACGGATGACAGACCCGGATTTTTGTGCAGCTATCAAACAGGCAGGATGCGTCATGCTCAAGCTCGGCATTGAATCCGGGGACCAAAGCGTGCTGGACGCCCTGGAAAAAGGGACCAGTGTCGAGATGGCGTCAGCTGTCCTGAAGAATTTAAAAAAGGCGGGCATAGCGACATACGTGTATCTCATATTCGGAACGCCTGCCGAGAACGAGGCCTCTGCGAGAAAGACACTCGAATTTACCGTTCGTCACCGGGACAGTATAGACTTCCTCAACCTTGCAATATTCAATATGCCTGCCTGCGGAGCAGCCGAACCTGGAATCGAAACAAGCGGGTTTTACGAAGGAGACCTTTCACTTTACACCAACTTCACCCATCCGCATGGATGGGACAGAAAAAGTGTGAGACTGTTCCTCGATGATGAATTCAGGAGACATCCGGCAATCTCATCCATACTGAATAATGACCTGCCGTTTTTCTCCTCAAACCATGCGCCATTCTTTGCCATGGGAAAGCCGGGACGCAGACGCGGGTAAGCCGCCGATAATGCATGTAATAATCCTGTTACCGCAGGCCGAGCCTGTTAAGGATTATCCCCAGATATTTGTTGATCGGATTGCTTCTTTTAAGGAAGGGTATTACCGGCGGCTTTCTTGTGCCGAGCCTGTTCAACTCATCTATGATCAGCGGGTCAATACCGTATTGCAGACCTCCTCTGAACACCATAATCGCATCATCACGCTTGCCTGCGTGGAGCAGTATTTTGCCGAGGTTGAGATAATGCGCGGTGTTTGCGGTATCCTTCTGCATTGCCTCTTCACAGAGGGCGATCGCCTTTCTTACCTGGCCCCGCTCCTTTGCAATGCATAAGGCGAAGTAGGAATACACGGACGGATTGTCTTCAAGCTCCAGGGCCTTTTCAAAGCTGGCTAGTGCCGGAATCGTATTGCCGTTTGCTAGCGCATCCAATCCCTTCCTGAACAGTTCGTCCGGTGTCACAGTATGCATGTATAACAAGTTTACTATCTTAATGCGTTTTTTTTCAAAACATTATTGGTTCGCATACTTCAGGCTGCACCGCGTCGAGGTGCCTATTTTCACGGCTGCTGAAAAATATGCACGTCGCGCCGGATAAACGGAATGCTGATGCCGAGTTCGTTGAACTTTCTGTAAACCCGCCTGTTCACATCATCTATTACGTCAGACCTCAATGCCGGACTGTTTATCCAGCACAGCAGTTCAAAGTTCAAGGCGTATTCTCCAAAGGCGGCAAGCTGCGCCTGCGGCACCGGTTCCCTCTGAATATTTGCATTCTCAAGGGCGATTGCCCTCAAGGTCTTCTCTACAAGGTCGATATCGCTGCCATACGCAGCTGAAACCGGTATACGAAGACGAAGAAAGGAGGTCGAGGAACTCTCATTGACTATCTTGGAGTTTATCATCACGGCATTGGGGATGGTTATCATAACATCGTCGAGCGTTTTGACTTTGGTGCTCCTTATCCCTATGGCCACAACCTCACCGCGCTCTCCCCTGTCGAGGACTATGTAATCGCCGATCTTAAAGGGCCTGTCTATAAAAATACTTATGCCGCCGAAAAAATTGGCTATCGTGTCTTTTGCGGCAAGCGCGACCCCCGCACCAGCTATGCCTGCTGAAGCGAGGACCAGGGCGATATTTATGTGCCACAGGGACAGAATAATCATCATCGTCGAAAGCACGATGACTATTCTCGTTATATTCTGGACAAGCGGAACGATATCATTGCTCAGTCCTGTCACATCAGAGACCCTGCGCACGGCATTTTCAATAATGGTATTGCTGATCTTTACTGCACTCAACATCCAGAGGACTGCAACAATTGAGTAGAGCACCCCGTCAGTATAGAATACCAGGTGCTCTGAGAGCCCCGCATATGTGATCGCCATCGAAATACCGGCGGCAAGTACAGTAAAGAAAACAGGCCTGTGAACAGCATCGATTATAGCATCGTCTATGCCTGACTTCGTATATTTTGCGAGTCTCCGCAAAATCTTATTCAGCAGGTAATCCGAGGCCATAGCTATGAGAACAAACACTACGATTAAAAGCGCGGCATTTATATACGGTGACTCGGAAATATTAAGCGACTCTATCATCCTTACCATAATTTCGGCCATCACGTTTCGAGGCTTTTGTCATAAAGTTCATTCTTACTTAGTCCGTATTCGTCCGCAATCGTCCTTACAGCCTCCTTCCGTCCCACTCCCCTTTTCATCAGCAACCTGATTTCACCCAATGCCTCTTCCGCGGATATGCCGGCTTCCCTGGCTCCCTCCAAAACTATCACATATTCACCGGCGATTGTCTGGTGTTCAACTTCACCGCGAACATCGGCAAGCTCGCCTCTGACAACCCCTTCGTGCAATTTTGTCACTTCCTTTACAACAGCTGCCGCTCGCGGGCCTAACACAGTCTCCATATCCAGCAGCGTTTCTATTAACCTGTGCGGGGCCTCATAAAATATCAGCGTGCGGGACTCGTGCTTGAGTTCAGTCAGCTTCTTCCGGCGCTGGACCGGCTTTGACGGCAGGAAGCCTATAAAAGTAAATTCTTCGCCAGGCAGCCCGGAGATGCAGAGAGCGGCGACCAGCGCAGACGGGCCAGGAACAGGAACAACAGTCAGCCCTTCCTCGATGGCACGCTTAATAACAACAGCGCCGGGGTCCGAAATGCCGGGGGTCCCGGCATCTGATATGACCGCAACCGATAAACCTTCACGCAGCTTTGAGACGATTACTTCCGACCGGACCTTTTCCCGCCCGGACCAGTAGCTTATAAGCGGCTTCTCTATACCATAATAATTCAGAAGCTTCAGCGAGTGCCTTGTGTCCTCCGCTGCAATATAATCCGCTTCTTTAAGTGTCCTCAAGGCCCTGAGAGTTATGTCCTCAAGGTTGCCTATCGGGGTTGCAACTATATATAACGTGCCATCAGCCAATGG
>JADFXI010000113.1 GCA_015233655.1 Nitrospirota bacterium
GTTTAGGCCTCTGATTTCGGGGGCAAGCAGTTCAACTTTCAAATTATCGCGGTTTGAAAATAAGAGGATTTTAGATGTTGAAAATGAGCGAAATTAGAGACATGAAAAATTGGAAATCCTTTAAATATCTAGGCCTTGCCTGCTCTTCGAACAGCTGATTCGTAATCAGCAGGTCGACGGTTCGAGTCCGTTTCCCGGCTTTCTTTTTTCTCCAGTAACTTACCTGTCAAATCCGTTCTTATCATTTACCCTTTTACCGCCTCAACTATAATGTTTTCTCACGTCATTGATTATGCTATATTGTTTATGTGAATATTGTAGATAGGAAACAAGCGCCAAATTGTCTGACATCGCAGGAGCGCCCCGCATACACTCAGGGGCAATAGACGCTGCCGTAAGTCTGAACAATGCGAGTTTTTGATGGCAAATTTCACATAACATTGGAGGCGATGTGACTCAGAGCAAGTCAGCCACAAAGGACCAGATTATAGCTAAGCTGCAGCAGCGCAGTGATTTCCCTGCAATGTCAAATACTGTTAAGATGATCAACGAATTCAAGATGACGGAGGACACCCCTGTCTCAGAGTTTGCCAATATCGTTTTAAAAGACTACGCGTTAACCTCGAAGATACTGAAGATAATAAACAGCGTCAATTACGCCCAGTTTGGTGAGGTCACCACCGTGTCCCGCGCGACAATTCTTCTCGGCATGGAGAATATCAAGAACCTTGCCCTTACTCTTATGCTCTTCGACTATCTGCAGAAGAACAACATCGTTGAGCATATAGATACAATTGTGAAGTCGCTGTACAGCGGGGTACTTGCTCAGAACATAGCCAACGAAATAAGCTTTGTAGATAATGAGGAGGCCTTTATCTGCTCGCTTTTTCACACGTTCGGCAAGATGCTGGTGTCTTTTACTCTACCGGAAAAAACAGTGGAGATAAAGAATCTGATGGACGAAAGGGACATCACAGAAGACTCTGCCGTTCTTTCTCTTCTTGGCGGGCGATACGAAGACATCGGGATGGCGGTAGCCAAGGAATTCAACTTTCCCAACAAGATAATATACAGCATGCACAAGCTCCGCGGGATGGGGATGCAAGGCACAGTGGCTACCAGTGACACGGACAAGCTTTATAAACTTAACTGCATCTCTTCATTCGCAAATGAGCTTTCCAATATAATCTCGATATGCTCAAATAGAAAGGATATGGACGAGAAGATTGCCAATCTGCTTGGCGCATTCAGAGATCATTTTGGCGGGTTAAGCGGCAAGATAGAAGATATTATAACGGCGAGCATGACCAGTTTTGAGGAGTTTTCCGGCATTTTTAATGTCAATCTTAACACCGTCCCCTTCAAACGTCAGATGCTGGCATGGGCCGGCAAAACCGAAAAGCCCGCCGTCACATCAGAGGAATCGCCTTTTGGCGGCGTGTCGAGCGATGTCCTGCAACGCATTGATGTTATTTTTGAGTCCGAAAAGCAGGACACTCCTGATAGCATATTTGCAAAAGGCATCCAGGACATCAACAGTTCAATATTAAGCAGTTTTGCCTTGAACGATATTGTCAGTATCGCTTTAGAGACGATATACAGGGGTATGCAGTTGTCCGGCGAAGCCAGGGCAGTGTTTCTTGTAAAGGATGTTAAATTGCCTGTTATGAATATCAGATACGGGTTTGGCAGCGGGATAGAGGACATGAAAAAATGGTTCAATGTTGCCATCGACGGCGGCAACGATATTTTTAATGTAGCCATAGAAAAGCAGAACGACCTTGTGATCAAGGACATCGAGTCTCCTGATGTCTTAAAGGTGCTGCCCGACTGGTTCAAGAGCAAGGTATCCCCCGGTATTTTCGGGGTCCTTCTGCCGATTATCGTAGCAAAGAAACCGGTCGGGATGTTCTACATCGAGGGAGACAAAAAGGGCTTACAGAAGATATCGGCAAGCCAACTAAACTATCTCAGGATATTGCGGGACCAGACAGTTGTGGCGATTAAACAGAAACGCTGGTCATAGGCAATGACGATTCAGGAGCGCCTTAATTTTCTTATGAGCATAAGTCCGGCTGTCATATACAGCCGTGAGGCTTTTGGTGACAACCAAATGACCTTCGTAAGCGAAAACATCCTGAGATTGACCGGTTATAGGCCTGAAGAGTTTCTTAAGGACCCTTTCTTTTGGGCCATGCATATCCATCCCGAAGACAAAAAGATGATTTTTGCCGGCTTGCCCAGTCTGTTTAAAAACGGCAGTTATGCGAGTGAGTACCGCTGGAAAGTTAAAGACGGTACGTATCTGTGGATACGAGATGAGCTTGAGCTGGTTCGTGACTCTGAAGGCAACCCCAAGGAAATGGTAGGTGTCTGGCTGGATATCAGCCGTCGAAGACTGGCCGATGAAGAACAGATGAAATACCGCAACCAAATGCTGACTCAGGTTGCGGAACAAACCCTTGAGCTGGAACGTGTCAATCAAGCTCTCTCCCATGAAATTAAAGAGCGGGAGCTTGCGGAAATAAAGCTGCAGCACGCCAAGGAAGACGCTGAACGCGCAAACCAATCGAAGAGTGAATTTTTGGCAAACATGAGCCATGAAATACGTACCCCGATGAATGCCATAATGGGAATGACCGCACTTGTACTCGAGACAGAGCTTGCCACGCAACAAAAGGAATATCTCGAGATTGTCAAGCAAGCCTCTGATTCTTTGCTCACTATTATAAATGATTTACTCGACCTTTCTAAAATAGACGCAGGTAGGTTGGAACTTGAAGAAATAGATTTTGATCTAAACAAACTTCTAAGGAAGTCTATTGAGATTTTTGAATAGCAGGCAAGCAAGAAAGGGTTGTCAATTAAGTACAACATAGCACCTGATGCGCCTTCTGTGTTAAGGGGGGATCCTTCAAGGCTGAGGCAGGTGTTGATAAATTTAACCGGAAATGCACTAAAGTTTACTGAAAAAGGTGAGGTGGTGATAGAAGTCCGGAAAAAGGCTGTTCCAGCCGATTGCCGGTTTGATACCATTGCGTCAGATGCTGAAAGATCGGATAATGTCTTGTCACATGATGAAGATTCTGCAAAACTCCTTTTCTCAGTGCGGGACACAGGCATAGGAATACCAGCCGAAAAACAGGCGAAGATATTTGAGAGCTTTACACAGGCTGACAGTTCCACTACAAGAAAATATGGTGGGACTGGCCTTGGTTTAACGATAAGCATGAGGCTCATAAAGCTCATGAAAGGCAATATTTGGGTCGAAAGTGAACCTGGGAAGGGAAGCACTTTTTATTTTACGGCAAGTTTTAAGGCCTGTGTTGACCCAACCCTCTTACAAGAGAATATAACACGAACGGAACTTCCTTGTGTAAAAGACGGAGTCGATGTTTTATTGGCTGAGGACAACACATTCAACCAAATACTGGCTGTACGTTTATTGGAAAAAGAGGGGCATAAAGTATTTGTTGTATCAAACGGCATAGAGGCAGTAAGTGCACTTAAGCAACAACATTTTGATCTTGTGTTAATGGATGTGCAGATGCCTGAACTGGATGGCCTGGAAGCGACCGGACTAATAAGGAGCTCAAATTTGGCGCCGGGTGTGCCCATAATTGCAATGACTGCGAACGCCCTGAAAGAAGACAGGGATAAGTGCCTTCAGGCCGGTATGGATGACTACATATCAAAGCCACTGATTGCAGGTGAGTTTTATAAGGCGTTAAATAAATGGTTATCACGAGATATATCTTGCCGGCACGTGCCGTTACCGGCAGATAAGTCAGACATTAAGATAGTTAGCAGATCAAAAGCGCTCGAAATGCTTAGCGGCGATGACCGGCTTCTGGAAATACTGCATAAATCTTTTATTCGAGACGTCCCGGGAAATCTTGAAATTCTGGGGAACGCCATAGGAAACAAGGAATACGCTATTATTAAGCGTCAGGCGCATTCCATAAAATCAATGGCCGGTTCAATAGGAGCGGACCCTTTAAACGATGTGGCTTTTCAACTGGAGCTTTCGGCGGATAATAAGGATTTGGAAAGCATTAGTATGCTATATGAAAAATTGAAAGTTGAAGCAGGCATGGTTCTGAAAGAAATTGAAGGACAACCTGCCAATAAATGAAAGTCAAAATCCCTCGATAACTCAAAGATAGCTTGAGAATGAATATCACCTGCAGATGATTTCTTTAATGTCCTCATAAACTGTTCCCGGAGGTATGTCTTCAAATTTCGATATCAATGTCTCAATCCTGTGTGCAATATCTCCTTTCTTATTAAAAAGATTAATGATAAGGACCCTAAACTTCGAATTCGCACAGTTTGTCTGAATAAGGGCCGTAGAATAGCCCACCTCTTCATTAATATACTGTTCTGCCATATTGACTGCTTTTTTTCTTTGTTTGTTTGGAACTATCTTGAACCATGCCGTTGCTATCTGTTCCTCATTCATTTCCAGCTTGCTCTTTAATACCTGATACGAAAGAGTGCTTGAGTCAATATAAAAATATTTATCATTGGCACTTCTTGCAATTAGCACCCAATTGGTTGTTTCGGAAGCAAATGATATTCCGGAAACACATATTGTAATCGCTAATATCTGGAGAATTATTTTCATTAACAAATTGCCCATCCGGTCGTAAATAGAGATAGATAACTTTTCAGTACTATTGCACCATTAATATAAGTATAAATATTATCGGTGAAGTTGCAAATAAGTTTAAACCTGCGCATGATTGCGAAGCTTTATCATCAATCGCTTGCCCGAGAATCTGCATTTGAATATCAGGATGGGATTAGGAAATTGCAAGTTATTTGAGGCACCTCGCACTGACCTGCCTGAAACTCTATGATAGTCGGTGAATAGGTGGCAAGACCAGACATTTGGCCGCAATCGTAAACTTGCACATCTATCGTATTATAATTAAACGGAATATTATTCTAGATAAAAATCACTGCAATATCCATACTGCATCTCTTAGAATATGAGGCTTCTATACAAATCCATTTAGTTTTTATTTTCAATTAGTTGGAAACCACTTCTTTTTCGTCTTTGTTCGGCATATTACTTGCTTTAACTTAAGCATGTCAATCTCTCTCTCTCAGAAGCATGGATAGCGAGGTTACGTCTATCCATGCTATTTTCTAGAAAATAATGGGCAAAAAAATTCTTGTTATAGACGATGAACCCGATATGAGACTGCTCATCGAAAGGGTGCTGTCGAGAAAGGGGTTTGACATAACGACTGTTGCCTATGCTCCCGATGCTGTGAATCTGGTCGAGAAAGACTCCTTTTTTCTGCTCATAACCGATTTGACAATGCCGGAAATGAATGGACTCGATCTTATAAAACAAGTTCGCCAGGCAGGCTTTAACGGCAAATTCATAATTATCACAGGGTTACCGACAGATGATGCAATGCGAGATGCAAGAGAACAGGGAGCTTCGGATTTTCTAATAAAGCCGCTCAATATGCATGACCTAGAAAATGCGGTATCGAGAGCGATCTGTTCGATAGATTGAGGAGGTGATTAAAAAAATAAAATCTACTGCATGTAAATAGTACCTGTAGTGAAATGATCTCATAAATGGGGGGAATGGAAACTTATGAGTAAAATGAGAATAAAGTATATTGTGTTTGTATTGACTCTGGTGGCGCTGCTGCCGCTTATTTATGCGAGCAATACCGGAGCTTATATTTTCTTGTCTGACGGCGCTACTCACACAGGCGCTGGGACAGGCTATTTGAACAGCGGGTGGGGCCTGCCGACTACGGCCTCCTTTACCAACGGGCTGGACAGTTGCCTGTATTGCCACAAGCCGTATAGTATGGGAGGTAGCGCATCGGACAAGTCGACTTACCTTCTTACCGGCCACAAGAACATGTCGAGGGTGCTCGACGGACAGTCATGGGGAATGCCGGGAGTGAGCGCCTCCAGTCCGGCATCGGACAGCCTGTCAGGCGCCTCACTCGGAAGTGACGGAACTTACCTGAAGCTATGGACGCAGGAAGACTATCCCAGGATGTCGGTTGACTGGACCAACAAACTTGTGTCACTGGGCGTCTGCGTTAAGGACGCGAGTGGAGTGGTCAGCACGGGTGATGTGCCTGATCTCAACGCCTGCCCGACTTGTGAAAGCCCTGTGATGGGAAATGGAGCGGCGGGTTATCCCTTTAACTATCCGGACCAGACATCTTGTGAAAGCGCCAAGAATCCGGCCACAGGGAAAGCGACTTACAAATGGGTCGCATACTTCAATCTGCCGATTTATTGGATTTACGGCGGCGCCGGGCTTGAGGGTGGTCCTCCGATGATGGAAACCGGGAGCCAGTCCTATAAGTGCGGCCGCTGCCACACCACGGGCTGGACAGCCAATCACACAACTGATGACATAAGCAGCAAACACCCTCAGAGCGATTTCCCGTCGGTGAATTTCAAAAGCCTTACTGCTATCGGCAGCAGCACCTTGCTTTTACAGCCATCCACAGCAGGAGCATCATCAACTGATGTTTCATCCTGGGACCAGTGGGGCATTCAGTGCTCAAGATGCCATATAGCAACTACCGGCGCAAACAACGGCCATGCAACATGGCCTACACTATCGACAAAAGGCGGAGACATAAATGCCCTCTGCATGAACTGCCACAGACAGGAAAGCGATACAGCCCCGAGAGTGGGCGCCAGCACTGCGGCAGCAACAACATACACGAATAAACAAGCTCAGCCTGACGGCTTCGCGCACCACCCTGATGGAAACGAGTTCCTGAACAGTCCTCACGCCAAGTTCACCGGCACCTGGAGCCAGATGGGTTGTCCGCCGTACGCCATCAATGGCTATAGTTCCATAACTCCTTATGCCCCTGGCGCCCCTACTGATTGCACTGTCGGTACCATGAACCTCGACGGTAATACGAGTTCAATGTATACAAGCAAGTTTGCGCAGGCCGCAAAATGGGAATTGGGTGTGTCGGACATGGCTGCCGGCTCCTGCGTCACATGCCACGACGTGCACAAGACAACTAATAATAACACTACTGGTATGGGTGAGGGGGCGGTCGTGGCTTGTACGGACTGTCACTCGAAATCATCCGGTGCAGTGGTCAGCCCGCAGGTCGCGGTGTCGAAGATCAACCATCCTTCAGGAAAAGGGACTCCTCTCGAGAATGCCTCGACTAATCCCAATAGCGCTTGCGGCATTTGCCATCAACCTCCCGGGATAAAGCACATCTGGAGAATAAGCACCAATCAGAATTACACCACTTATGGTGACTACACTCATGTTGATCCTCCGAGCAGCAACGTAAACCCTTCGAACACCCTGCCTGACGGAAGTTATACTGGAGCCGTCTGGATAGACGTGGACATAGCGTGCGGCCAATGCCATGGCGGCGGAGTCTCGTCCTCTGATATAAAGACAACCTCTACAGCTGCGATATCAGGCAAGTCATATCAGGTTTCCGTTGCAAATACGTCGGGTTTTGCCTCCGGCAAGGCGATTACGATTTCCGGCGCGGGCGTGGCAGGGGCCGATTTCAAAACCGTTATCGCCTCTGTAGACAAGACCTCAAAAATTGTATATCTTACGTATGCGACGCCTGCCGTGGCTTCTGCAGCGTCCGGCACGACAGTGACCGTAGTAGGCAATTCTACTGCAAACGGGGCTCCTTATTTGACAAAGAGCCAGCTTGCAGCCCTTGCAAAGGGCTTGCACGGCGACAGTAATAACAGTTGCGCTGCCACGCTCAATTCCGACTTCTCCATCCATATTCCCTATTTAACCTACAACGGCAGCTCGTATTCGATGGATCTTACCAGTGTCTCGGGCACATGGAATTTCTCTGTGTCCAATTACAGCTCCGTCACAAATTCATCTTCATACTCCGGCTGCTATCCGGCAACCCTGTCAAGCACATTCGAGCTGTACATTCCGAACTTGATGTTCCAGGGTGATTCGTTGTGGATGGACCTGACGTCTTCAAGCACTGCATTGCAGGGAGCGACATTCAGCTATAAGTCATTGGGGGCCAATTAGCAGGGCTCAACACTTTAAACCAGAAATGAAAGGGCTCCTTCAAGGAGCCCTTTCATTTAGACAAACAGATACCGGCAACAAACCGAACTGCAGATTCTGAAACGCATGAACCATCTTGTCAATGACGGAATAATTTCCTATAACAATAGCAATTCAAAACATTAGCAGAGAACCAGGTGATTGGAAAGCTGACTTCAGTTTTCCAATCACCTGCCTTCCATTAAAGGGTCTGCGTCATGAACGTGGGGAAGATTAGGCGGCATGCTCACTCCAGTAATCCTCAAAGCGACCGGATTTGATCGCACATCGCAGGGATATGACGGCATTAGCTCCGCGAACAGTCCACTCCATGCCAGAGCGCTTTAGTCGCGCGCCGATAAAGCTTTTACAGCCAGCCTCTATAACGCCAGAGCCTACGAAAAGGCCTTCCGCCCTGTAGTCCTTATAGCGCATCCGTTCTTTATTCTTCTTAAGATAGGAAATTTCTTTCAGGGTCTCCTTTATGATTTCACGATTATTGGGAAGTTTTCTTTCTGCCTGACGTGTTATCTTTTCGATTTGTCCATAATCCAGATATGTCCACCAACGTGTTCTATATCGGACATTGCGTTTTTCATCATTGCCAAAGAGTAACTTGCACAGGTTGGAAACATGCTCTTTGGCGTGATAGAGGTCAATGATATGGGTAGCACCTGGGAAGTGTGTATCAGCAATATTTTTAACCCACTCTGCCCCGTCGCCGAGAGTCACTATCCGCTCGGCACTTCTGAGCCCTCTACGCACAGCCTCCCCATATATTCGCCAGCCGAAATCCTCGGCGGGTTCTATCGCCCCCGTAAAGGTCGTTGAGTCCGGATCTCTCACGGCACGACCTTTCTCATCGATAGTGGTTTGTGTGAATACGCAGCCCAGTTTGGCCTCTCTTGTTTTGGCAGATCCGTCCGGCTGCTTACCCTTTCTGCCATCGAGTTCGCCTTTGGTCATCGGCACGCCTGTGCCATCGTATGAGACATAGAGTATTGGAACGGAATCTTTATCATCTGAGGCTACAGAGTGAATGACTTCTTCACGCTCTTTTTCAGCCCATGCTGTCACATGCTCGCCTATGCCCTCAGCCACGCGTTCTATATCCTTTGCGCTGACATTAACGCCGGCATATATATTCAAGTCTTCGCTTGCTTCTTTGAATGTACTGTTGCTTCCGGCCCTTGCCATCATTCGCCTTAGTCCAGGAGTGCGAGTAGTGCCTACTACATCGAGTCCCTCATCGCTGGGATAGCGGCTATTGCCACAGGATGGACACTCATACATAGAACGCCGGTAAACTGCCGGCCCCATTATTGTCAAAAGTGTTTTCTCTCTTACCCCCTTGCTTTCCATCACGCTGCCGCAGGAGCACTTCAGGGGATCATTGCGTTTGCCAATGCCGATGCCAGAAATTATTTCTCCCAACGCCTTGGCCCCGCCAGCCAATACCGCTGCCCTTAACGCCCACTCCCATGACTCAAGGTCGCAGTTTTTTTCCTTGGCTGCCTTTTCAAGGATGCGGCTTACCTCTTTGTCTTGCT
>JADFXI010000114.1 GCA_015233655.1 Nitrospirota bacterium
TAAAGGGCTATAAGGATATACCGAAAATGCTTGTTGCTTTGCAACAGAAAAATATTGACAGGAAGGAGGCAGTCGCCTAGGATAATGGCTGAGCCGCTCCTTCTTCAACGAAAACCGGGGCATCTTCTATATGCTTCCTTGCCTATGTTATTAAAATCCTCAAGGTAGAATAGATTCGCATCTCGCAACAGTAGCTCCTCCCCGCACCCACAGGGGCATTCAGTATAAAATCTGTTTTCCTTCAGCGTGTTAATAACTCCCTGAGCTTCCTGATATGCCTTATCTTTTTTCATATGTTCTATCCTCTTCCAGAAGCGATCTCACAAATCCCCCTCAATCAATACCCTTCCCATGCCATTCGATTCAAGATGCCAGTAGGTAAAATGCTTGGACAGCCAGCTTGCAGCTTTTTCTTCTGCTAGTGTCTGATACTGGGAGGTATAAACGACTGGTATTCCAAATTTTGCTTCTAAGGCATCAAGCGTTCCAGATACAGCATTAGGGTGAGATCGGGTATATTCACCATAGGGTGATTTGATGTCCTCATAGCTTGCCTCAACAAATAATGCTCTCCACCGATACTTAGCCATCTTTTCACAGAGCTTAAAAAACCGTGGCCTTTGTTGCATCAGGGTGGTTATCAGGTCAGTCAAAGACTTGCGTTCTATAACAAGCATATCTTCCATGCCCTGAACGCTATAATCCCCTACGCTTAATTTGGTTTTTTTCTGCTCAGCTATCCAATTAGGGAAACGGCTAAAATCAAAGGGGAACTTTTCACGGGTATCAACCAGAACAACAGGCTTAGGAATCTGCCTCGTAATACTGCTGCCATTACGCTTGACAATTAATCTCTTGGGTGGGGGAGGTAGAAAACGGTGTCCATTTCCGGAGTCGTCATATTCGGAATTATCGCTAGTTTCTTGTGATAAATCTGATGATATTGACATACATAATTATACCATTTTAGCACTATAATATCATTTAAAATAAACAGGTTAAGAAGGAATTATCAAACAATTTCGTTATAATATCATAAAAATTGTGGAGCCTTAAAAATGACAAAACTATTATTTGACAAACAACACCTTCAGGACTGGGTGAACGCTGCTGAAGGGATAGAGGAACGTTTCGGAATAGATAAGGCCATGGGCTACCTTATCGGGGAAATATTCTATAATAGCGTCTTTGTGCATACTGCAGTTATTCAGGAGGTTCCCGATGGGAAGTGCTGTGAGCAGAAGTAACAGTAGAAAATTTATTAGATTATTTTTTCTTCAGTGCGTTCTGATTGGGATTCTTTTTCTTGTATTTTCGATTCACATCTACTTCTTTACTGTACTCAATCTTAATGGTTCT
This sequence comes from Nitrospirota bacterium, assembly GCA_015233655.1. Taxonomy (GTDB): domain Bacteria; phylum Nitrospirota; class Thermodesulfovibrionia; order Thermodesulfovibrionales; family Dissulfurispiraceae; genus JADFXI01. Next base: position 1,360 of record JADFXI010000114.1, read on the forward strand.
ACCTCATAAACGTTTTTTTCTGATCATTGCGGTAATAACCAACATATCATCCATATCCTTAATAGGTAACTCTCAAATATCTTTCGAATACATCCCCCATTTTCATATCTGTTTGATTTTTTAAAGGCTATTTCGGCTCACATATTTTGGGGAGCCATCTCGGAGACGGGTTGGATTGTCTTATATTCCTGCTCAGCTCTGAGTAAGAATGGTATTTTCTGTTTAAATGCTACATCTATTGTATAATAAGGTTATGAAAAGGAAGGCCCTAAAAGATACGAATCCGTATTTAAAAGACCCGAAAAAATATGAGGCTTCGTTACTGGCAAACGTTATAACTTCCTCAGCAGTTGAAGGCATCCGCATTACGCCTAATCAGCTTCAGAAAAAAACTTCTACAGGTCGGCACTCTTAGTTTTGAGCGTCCGCCTAATTATTTTCGCAAACAGCATTTCCATTAATTGATAGTCTCTGTTCAAACCGCTGTTAATTGCGGCGAAATAGTCCTTTCTTTTTCCACCGGTAAGGTCTTTGAAGTTCAGCATCGGCAAGCCGGACTGAAATGCCATAAGAGTTGAGAGCATCCGCGCAACTCGTCCGTTGCCTTCACGGAAGGGATGAATCAGGACAAGTTCAACGTGGACTTCTGCTGATGCCTGAGACACCTGTTCGATTTCCTTAAAATTACAGGGTGTCCATTTGCGCAAAGCTCCTTTTTCAAATTCAGCCATTAATTTTAAAACCTGTACAGCTGCCGCAAAATGGAAGTCGCCCTTGCTGATATTAACCTGTCTATATTCTCCCGCCCACTCATAAATATCTTCCAACCAGATTTTATGCATAGTTCTGATATCTGCAGTGGTGAAACGATGTTTATTATCGAATATCCCAACAAGCTCATCCATCGCGGCCTTCAAAGCAATCGATTCTACTTCATTCATTTCTTTCCTGCTCTTGATGCCGAGTTTGTTTCTCAGGACAAGCCCACGAGAACCCGGCTCGAATTGAGCTTCGAGGAGGCTTGAGGTGTCGTATTTGGGTGAATGCTTCATTTGAATTCTTTGTAATTATATCACTTCGGGGATAAAAAGAAGCTATAAATAGGGTCAGCTGATCATTTCAGTATCCATATGATTTAAATCATGGTTAGCCCTGACGCGAACCCGTATAATTTTTAATAACATTTTATTTTCATGCGGGCGATTGCTTCGCATAGATTCAGGAGGAGGTGTAAAGCATGAGCAACAAAGCGGCAAGGAACCTGTTTATTTTCATCTGTATCTTCTTCTTTGCTATCTTCATCGCTCTCAGTGCCGATACTCTCAGTCAGATAGACAAGAGGGCGCCCGAGATTACTGATGAAGTGAATGCAGGAAAGATGGTCTGGCACAAATATGATTGCATAGGATGCCACACTATTTTCGGGACCGGTTCGTACTTTGCTCCAGATCTGACAAAGATAACGGACAAAAAACCGAAGGATTATCTAAAAAAGTTTCTGATGGACCCACGGGGCGTCAACCCCAGGGCCGCTATGCCCAAACTGGGTATTAACTCTACAGAAGCGGACAATCTGATAACTTTTTTCCAGTGGGTTGCCAAAGTCGACACAAACGGTTGGCCTCCAAAGCCCATACTCGCAACCGCTGCCGAAGTGGGCGGTGCGGCCCTTACGCCCGGACAGAGCCTCTATCAATCCCTCGGCTGCGTCAATTGCCATATGCTCAACGGCATCGGGGGGACCACAGGGCCTGAACTGACGCATGTAGCGAGCAGACACGACAGGGCCTGGCTTCAGGGGCACTTGAAAGACCCTAAGGCATATGTACCCGGCTCGGCAATGCCGGATTTCAAACAATTAAGCGACCAGCAAGCGAACGACCTGACCGATTACATGGCATCGCTTAAATAGGAGGTGGACCAAGAATGAGCATAAAATATGAAAGCCAAAAAATAGCGCAGTATTTCTACACTTTCGCCGTCGTACTGTTCCTTGTGCAGGTATTAGTAGGCCTCATCGCGGCAGTGCAGTTCATGAGGCCGGACATCTTCATACTGAATTTCAATATAGTCAAGACGCTTCACATCAACGCCCTGGTTGTATGGCTGCTCGTAGGCATGATGGGCGCAACGTATTACGTCATTCCCGAAGAATCAGAGACCGAACTCTGGAGTCTGCCGCTTGCCAAGATGCAGTTTTGGGCAACGGTCATTGCAATAACAGCAGTAGTCCTCGGATATATATGGCAAGGCCTTGACCCCCAGGCCAACAAACTCATAGCCGGCACACTTGCCCTGAACGAAGGCAGGAAATATATCGAGGCACCCCGCTGGGCGGATTTCCTTATCGTAGTATCAGTCCTTCTCTTCCTGCTGAACTGCTTCATGACCGTAATGAAAACGCGGAAATGGACCGGCATTCAGGGCACTCTTCTGACAGGCCTTACATTCCTTGCCGTCATGTACCTGCCGGGAATGGTCTATTTCAAGAGCATGGTCAGAGACCAGTTCTTCTGGTGGTGGGTAGTGCATCTCTGGGTAGAAGGAGCATGGGAAATCATCGCAGGCGCCCTGCTTGCCTTCATGCTTATGAAAGTCACCGATGTCAAGAGAGAAGTAGTCGAAAAATGGATGTATATAGAAGTGGGGCTCGTCATGTTCACAGGCATACTCGGCACCGGGCACCACTATTACTGGATAGGGACCCCGTCTTACTGGTTGTGGATAGGCGGCGTATTCAGCTCACTTGAGCCGGTCCCGTTGCTGGTTATGGTATGGGATGCTTTCAGGACGACAAGGGAGACAAGGGTTGTGGACAACAAGCCGGGTCTCTATTATACGGTATCGCATGCCATTTTCAACTTTGTTGGCGCAGGGCTCTGGGGCGTCATCCATACTTTGCCGCAAGTAAACAAATGGACCCACGGCACACAGATCACCACGGCACACGGACATCTGGCATTCTACGGAGCTTATGTGCTGCTGGTCCTCTCAATGATATATGTAACACTGCCCGCCATCAGGGGGGTCAAGTCTTTCAATCACTCTCGTGCGCTTCAGTCTTTCTGGTGGATGACAATTTCGATGGTGTTTATCGTGCTCGTCACAACCGGGGCAGGCATGGTGCAGGTATACATGGAGCGGCTGATGGGACTCGATTATGTTGCGGTAAAGACCACTTACAACCTGTGGTTCTGGATTTTGCGCGCAATCTTCGGCGTAGGCTTCCTGATCGGGGTAGCGATTTTTGTCATAGATTTCTTCAAACTCGGCAGGGAACCTTTAACAGTAGCCAAGGTTGCCACCGAGAGGGCATAACAGTTTAAGAAAATACGGCTCCAAGAACCGTATTCCCCCTGGTATGCAAGGGGTCTCTCTCCCCCCTTGCATACCAATTTTATTATGATTTACCTCATACCGTAAGCATCACCTCATGTGGTATTAATAAAGCATGGTAAGTTCAAGGTTTTTGTTAACGTCCAGGAGAATTACGCAGTTCAGTTTCATACTGCTCGTTGTCCTGATGCCTGTCCTGAACATCTTCAGGTACGATACCGCGACTCACGAATTGATAGTATTCGGCAAAATCTGGTCTCTGGGGCTGAAGGCAGGCTTTTATGCCGACCCGAGTCTCTCAGTCTCGCTGCATGTGGCATTGCATTTTCTGCTGAACGCGATACTGCCCTGGATCATCATACTCTCTATCTTTCCTCTCGCCGGATTCATCGGCGGACGATTTTTTTGCGGCTGGTTCTGCCCCGAGGGCGCTCTGTTCGAATGGGCCGATTATCTGACACTTAAAGTCGCAGGCCGGAGAAGCCTGTATAAAAGAAGGCCGAGCGATCCCGAAACATCGGGAGACAACCGTATTGCTTTCATTGTCCTTGCCGCTCTAAGCGCCGTTGTCATCCCCTTGCTGGCCGGGGTGGCCCTCACCGGATATTTTGTAGCTCCAAAGACCGTTTGGACACAGATTGCCGCGTGGCGGTTTACCTTCGGCGTCAAGGCCGGCATTATAGGCGTTGCCGTTTATATACTTATCGGTTCCATCTTTGTACGCCATGTATTCTGCAAGTTTGTCTGCGCGCCGGGGCTGATGCAGATGCTTTTGGGATGGATAAGCCCCCTCTCGCTCAGGATCAAGATGGATACTGCCAGAATAGCCGAGTGCACAGACTGCAGGAATTGCGAGAAGGCCTGTTTCATGAACGTTCTGCCGCGGAAAAACAAGAGGGACATTTCCTGTGTCGGCTGCGGCGCCTGCGTTGCGGCATGCCATAAGGAACTCGGGGAAGGTAAAGGCCTCTTTCGTTATCAAATGGGTGAGGCGAGAGAAAAACACAGAGAACGGAATGCAGCGGACAATACGGGCCTTTATGATTTGCGTCATAACACCCCTGAACCATGAAATTGTAGACTAAAACTATGGAAGAAAATAAAACAGCAAACGGAGAGGTGACATGGAAAAATATCTAAACAAAGGCATCAAAGCAGTTATCACAGAATTTCCGGCAATAGGCGCCATTCTCGATGGGTACAACATCGGCTGCACCTTGTGCGGGGTCGGCACTTGCCTTCTGAAGGATATCGTTCAGGTGCATAACCTTTCTCCTGAAGATGAGCACTCATTGATGGCGAGGATCAGCAGCGTCATTTACCCTGACAGAGAAGTGGAAATGTCGTTTACACCATCTGTAAATGCTGCACCCAAGCCACGCAGCATAACATACTCTCCTCCTATGCAGGGGCTGGTGGATGAGCATACCGTAATAAAGAGAGTGCTTGCGATGATACCGGTCATCATCGAAACCCTCGATGTATCGAGGTATGACGATAGAAGGCTTGTCTTGGACACAGTCGATTTTATTCGCTCTTATGCCGACAAGTATCATCATGCCAAGGAGGAGGAAATCCTTTTCAAGGAGTTCGACCCGAACCTGGAAATGGTGAAGGTCTTTAACGAGGACCACATGATAGGCAGGGGTCATGTAAAGGCGATACTCGAAGGACTGGAAAAGAATGACAACCAATCGGTAAAGGAGCACTTGATCGGGTACAGAGAACTCCTCACAGGACATATCAAGAGGGAGGATGAGGTGCTCTATCCCTGGATGGACAGGAACCTTTCCATAACGCAGGTAGGCAGCCTGTCTGCAATGTTTACAGACGTTGACAGACAGTTCATGGACGTTAGGGAAAAGCAGGAGGCATTTGTGAACAGACTGGAAGAGACAAATAAATTCGAGGAGGTAAGATAAAATGGCATTCGAAGGATGTCCCGGATCAAAGATGGCTTATTTCGAGGATAAGGAAGTTCAGGACGACGCACCTGAGGCAAAAGTAAAATCGAGACTGAGGCAGTGGCCGGTCCAGCTCCACCTGGTTTCGCCGATGGCGCCTTATTTCCAGGGCGCTGATGTGCTGCTGTCAGCCGACTGCGTTGCTTACGCTTTAGGGAATTTTCATGGCGATTACCTGAAGGGCAAGGCCCTGGCTATTGCATGTCCCAAGCTCGATGCTGAGCAGGACATTTATGTCGAAAAAATAAAAGGCCTTATCGAAGACGCAAAGATCAACACTCTTACAATAATGATTATGCAGGTCCCTTGCTGTTCGGGATTATTACGGCTTGCAGAGACTGCGGCGCAGTCGGCCGGCAGAAAAGTCCCGATAAAATATATTGTTGTAGGCGTGCAGGGAGAGATCTTGCAGGAAGCGTGGGTTTAGCTCTCGGTATGACAGGGGCCTGAAGGCATAATCACAACTGGTCGATCAATGCCTTCAGGCCTTCTATATTCTTAATGGCGATTTTTCCATTGTTGTCCGCTATAAACCCTGACTTCCTGAACCGGCTCATGACCCTTATAGCCGTCTCAACGGTAGTACCGACCATTTCAGCAATGTCCTGCTTGGTAATGCGCATGTTTATGACGGTCCCTACCGCATCAACCTCTTCGCCGGATTTGTCGGCCAGCTTCACAAGCAAGGCGGCAATACGTGATTCCACCCGTTCAAGAGCGATATTTTTCAGCGTCTCATGAAGGCCCCTCGTCCTCTCCCCCAGGCTCGACGTAATTGCATACATTACAGTCGGGAAGCGATCTATAAACGTGAGCAGATTCTTGCGGGAGAGTTTGAGTATTTCGGAGTCTTCCATCGCAACGGCATTGGCCGGAAAAGGGAACCCCTTCAGGACAGCGAACCCTCCGAAGAAATCGCGGGGGGATATGACCTCCATTATAATCTCCCTTCCGTCGCTCGAAATCTTGGTTACTTTCACTTTTCCGCTAAATACAATATAAAACCAGTCCGGCGTATCACCCTCTGAAAATATCTCCTTCTTTCTCGTGTATTGTTCCATGACAATACACAAGCGCACCTCTTCAAGGTCTTTATCGTTCAACCCCGAAAATACCGGGACACTCTTCAAGTCTTCCAATGTGCAGCGCATTGACGGCATCACCCTTTATCCTTTCAGTAGGTATTATAACCTAAGCTCTTACATAGAAAATATGTTATAATACCGTTATAACATTTACGGGGGGCTTATGCAGAGGAAAATATGTTCTATAGGCAACAGTCAGGGGGTATCTGTTCCTGCCGATATGCTCGCTCAGCTCCATCTCTCCGTCGGCTCAGAGGTGGATGTACACCTTGATGAATCTAAAGCTAACATTGTGATTGAGCCTGCAAAGAAAAAGAGGTATCCGAGAAGCATCGACAGGGAATTTGTCTCTCAGGTAAATGAATTTATCGCAAAATACGAGCCGGCCCTCAAAGAGCTAGCGAAGAAGTGACATATCTCACCCCCGAACAAGTACTCTTCATCCACAGCAGGCTCATAGATAACACAGGCGGCGCACACGGGTTAAGGGACCTGGGACTTCTCCTGTCCGCCATGTCCAGGCCAAAGGCAACCTTTGAAGGCAAAGACCTCTACCCCGACTTGTTCCATAAAGCAGCCGCTCTTTTCGAGTCGCTTGTGAATAACCATCCCTTTATAGACGGAAACAAACGTACGGCGATTGTTGCCGCCGGTCTTTTCCTAAGAATGAACGGGCATGTCCTTGAGACTTCACAAAGAGAACTCGAAAGGTTCACGCTCAATATGGCAACGGGCCGTACCACTCTTGAAGATGCCGCAAAATGGTTCGAGAAGTATGGTGTTTGAGCTTTAAATTCAGTCAAACTCTTATGTTCAGTACCGGCATGCCGAGTCTCTGCCTTTTGTTTTCTCCCCTGAAGAGTTCAGTTCTTTTGACAAAAGGCTGATTAAGTTATATTCTTGAAAGGTGAAAAAGGGGTAATATTTTATAGCTAAAGGGAGACCGTCATGGAAGTATTTATAGGCTATAGGAAAATCACAATTCTATTAATCCCTTTATTCTTGCTTTTTATGTCTTTTGATGTAGAGGCAAAGACACTTACAAGCATTGCGGTGACTCCTTCAAACTTTACTATAGCCATCAGCGAAACAATTCAATTCTCCGCGACCGCTTATTACTCCGATGGGACAACCGGAGACATAAGCAACAGTGCAACGTGGACATCCGGCAATACATCTTACGCAACCGCATCATCCTCCGGACTTGTTGAAGGGATAGCTGCCGGCACAAGCACTATAAGGGCTGATAGCTCAGGAGTAGAAGGGGTAGCCGCCATTTCAGTTGCTGCAAGTGTGACAGAGACCGATTATGATGTCATAAAGAATTCTCACTTCGGCGCAAGTTCCGCCCCTTCTGTGAGCCAAAATAAGGAAGTCTGGTCAGACTTTGTTGACCTCGGGGTCCATTACATGCGGATGCCGGTGGATGTTCCGAAAGGCGCTCTGATCAACAGCGGATTCTTAAATCAATATGACAGTTACGTCACAACCGGGCAGAATTACGGACTGATAATGGACGGCATCGTAAACCCCAGGCCCGTAAACGGCCAATATGACACAAGCGCCAATTTTGCCTCCGTCCTTCAGACCTTGGTTGAAAGATACGACGGCGAAGGGTCCTCCAACATGTCAGGTTTGTTGTATCCGGTCAAGAACTGGGAAGTTTGCAACGAGATCACGTATGGCGTAAAATGTGACGCAAGTTGCTACTGGAGCGGCTTTACAGAGACCAATTATCTCGATTTTATGAGCCAATCCCGCACGGCCTTGAAGGCTGCCTGTTCTGATTGCAATCTCCTTAACGGATCCCAGATCGGGCCGCCCTCGCT
>JADFXI010000115.1 GCA_015233655.1 Nitrospirota bacterium
AATTTAAGCCAATTCTCGATTTGTGGGCTCGGCGATACTCGCCCACTCTTGAGAACCCCAGTGATCCTGAGCAAAAACAAACTGACCCACTACCCATGTTCTTGATTGATGGAAAATGCCTGGATTAAGTGCTAGAATTAAAAAATATGATTAGTTTGGGATTTTCCCCTTGTCCGAATGACACCTTTATTTTTTATGCCATTGCCAATAAGATGATCGATACATTCGGCATGGACTTCATGCTGCATATTGAAGATGTGGAGACGCTGAATACGCTTGCCGTCAAGAGGTCGCTTGACGTGACAAAGGTGTCATGCAATGCATTTCGTTATCTTCAGAACGACTACCAATTTTTGCGTAGCGGTGGTGCTTTGGGCCGGGGATGCGGTCCACTGGTAGTTGCGAAAGACCAGAAGAAATTTTTCGCGGAGGGAGGCGTCAGGGATTTGAAAATAGCGATTCCCGGCAGACTGACCACGGCAGCGCTTCTGCTGGAGCTGTATTGCGCTTCCGCCTTCAACTCCCGCCCGGGGGAACTCATCAGCATGCCTTTCCACCAGATTATGAACTCAGTCAAAGAGGGCGCGGTTGATGCCGGTCTCATCATCCACGAGAGCCGATTTACATATCAGAGTTATGGTCTCGTCAAGATAATCGATCTGGGGGAGTGGTGGGAGCGGGAGACAGCATTGCCTATTCCTCTCGGCGGAATTGTTGCGAAGAAGTCTCTGGGCGTCGAGACAATAACGATGATTGAAAACCTTATCAGAACAAGTATAAACTACTCATTGTCGCATGTGAGAGAGGTCATGCCATATATACACAGCCATGCCAGGGAAATGGATGAAGAAGTAATGCTGAAGCACATTGGACTTTATGTCAACGAGTTCACACAGGATCTGGGAGAAGAAGGTCAGGCGGCACTCGACGAACTGTTAAAACGTTCAGCATCGTGCGTTTCGGCTGAGCCTTAAGAAAGGGCACAGAGACGCTGCCTGCTGAACATACAAATCACTACACTGAAATCACTACTGCCGAATGCATAAGGAGGGCGACTTATGAAATATAGTCTTGACGCTTTTATTAAAGACCCGAAAATAGCCTACTTCTCGATGGAAATTGGCGTGCGGAGCGATATGGCTACCTATAGCGGCGGCCTCGGCGTATTAGCCGGCGACACCATTAAATCGACGGCTGACCTGAAACTCCCTGTTGTTGCCGTGACCCTTCTTACGAAAAAAGGTTATTTCAGGCAGGAACTCGACGCTTACGGCAGGCAGACTGAATTGCCGGATGAGTTCGATCCGCAGCGGTTCATGATCCAGCTCGACGAGCGCGTGACGGTAAGGATAGAGGGGAGAGATGTCCTCATAGGCGCCTGGGTATATCTTGTTGAAAGTGCGACGAGCGGAAAAGTCCCCATCTTTTTTCTTGATGCCGACCTCGCCGAGAATGCGCCGCAGGACAGGGAAATTACTCATTGTCTTTATGGCGGCGACAACGATTATCGTCTTAAACAGGAAATTGTGCTGGGCATCGGCGGTACACGTATGCTTGAAGAACTGGGGTTCCAGATCAGGAAGTATCATATGAACGAGGGGCATTCGAGCCTGCTGATTCTTGAATTGCTCAAGAGATACAAAAAGGACATCGAAGAGGTCTGGGACGAGAACCTTGTTTGGGATATCGAGAAGGTGAGGAGCTTATGCGTCTTTACTACACATACTCCTGTGGCAGCCGGCCACGACAAGTTTTCTTACGAAACGGTCCAAAGGATAATGGGGGACATCATTCCGCTGAACGCCGTAAAAGAGTTTGCCGGCAAGGACAGCCTTAACCTGACGCTGCTCGCCCTCAACCTGAGCAACTATATAAACGGAGTTGCCAAAAAGCATGGCGAGGTCTCCAAGGGTATGTTCCCCGGTTACGCCATAAACGCCATAACGAACGGAGTGCATTCCTTTACCTGGACGTGCGAGAGTTTTAAAAGAATCTATGACAAATACCTTCCGGGTTGGGCCAATGAGCCCGAGATATTCGTAAGAGTGGGCCGTATACCTGACAACGAGTTGTGGGAAGCGCATATGGAGGCTAAAAAGCAGCTAGTCGACTACATCAACCGTGAGACACAGGCTGGGATGAATTACGATACTTTTACTATCGGCTTTGCCAGGAGGGCTACGGCATATAAGAGGGCAGACCTCCTTTTCAGTGACATCGACAGGCTGACGCGAATGGCGGAAGGGAGACTTCAGATTGTGTATGCCGGCAAGGCCCACCCCCATGATGAATCGGGGAAACAGCTTATACAGCGCATTTATGAAGTAAAGGACAGGCTCAAGGACAAGATACGCATCGTATTTCTGAAGAATTACAACATGGATATTGCGCTTAAAATCACCTCAGGGGTGGATGTCTGGCTCAACACGCCGCTGAGGCCGCTTGAGGCATCAGGCACCAGCGGAATGAAGGCGGCGCATAACGGGGTCCCAAATTTCAGCGTGCTTGACGGTTGGTGGATCGAAGGACATATTGAGGGGTATTCAGGATGGGCCATAGGGCCTTCTCCGGATGTCCCGGCTGATCCTGCCCGTGACGCCGATGACCTGTATAACAAGCTGGAGAATATAATAATGCCGATGTTTTATAGTGAAAAGCACCTTTGGGTGCGAATAATGCAAAATGCCATAGGAAAAAATGCCTATTATTTCAATTCGCATAGAATGATGAGAAGGTACGTTACAGAGGCATATATAAGATAAGACAGGACCTGGGTGATAAGGAGGCAGACAATGAAGAATTCGCTGAAAGTGGTTACAGTAATTTTAGGGTTAATTTTTATATGCGTCAGTTGCCAGAAGACCGGGCCTGATGCAGGAAAAACTCAGAACCCTGCGGAGGAATATGCTGACAAGTTGCTCAAGGCAAAGAAGGATGCGAAAGATGCCGCCGGTGCAACTGAACAGAGCCAGAAAGCTACCAACTCAGCTATCGACGAAGCAGACAAGGACCATAAAGACAAGTAATGCAGACCGGTACTTGTAAAGATGCTCTCGACGTGGGCGGTATACAAGGGGAGTCCCTATGCCCAAAACGGCCATAGTAGACATAGACAATACGCTCTGGCAGTTCTGCGACGCCTTTTATGAGGAACTGGCAAAGATAAACAGGAGCTTTCCCACCCCTGACAATTGGACGAACTGGGACATATGGGAGGGCTATTGTTCAAAAGAAGACTTTTACGGGGCCGTCAATGCTGTCCATTCCAGGCAGGATAGCGACAATTACTTGCCCTATTCAGAGTCAAAAGATTTTCTGTTGTCTTTGAAAGAACAAGGCTATCACATTATTATTGCAAGTCACAGATCGCCCGATTACAGAGTGCAAACAGAGAATTGGCTTAATAGGCATGGTCTTGTGTTTAATGAGCTGCATCTTTCATTTAACAAGACCAGAATAATCAATCTGTCTACCGACGTTGTGGTAGATGACGCGCCAGAGGTTCTGGAAAAAGCGGTTGAGTATGGGGCCAAAGCCACAGGGTTGTTGTTCCCATGGAACAGAGAATACTTAAATAATGGCTTTAAATTATATGACAGCCTGAAGGAGATTCTAAATCACATTTTATATTCATAATTTCCAGGGACCGTATCGGGCATAAACATTTTTTCTCTGTTTTAGAAGCGTCGAACTCACCGGAACATATGCCCAACTTAAAGTGTCAATTTTTATTGCTATCCGATAAAAAGGTGTCACTTTGTCAATATTAGCTAACTCATTGATTATATGCTTCTTATCTGGTAAGCAAATGAATTGATGTCAATATTTCTTGACAGTGCCATAGCCGAGCCATTTTCATGGGTCACAACAGCGTTGTTTTTTAATGATAATTTTGGTCTATAAAACGGGTATATTTGTTGCAAGCAAATTTGTTGCAGACTGCAACAAATTCATAGAGTCGCTTTATTTTATCACATGTACTGCTTTGGGTAGCTTCATCTCATGAGAGGCGGTGGTATAAACAGCGAGTAGTAGTGGCTATGCAGTCAATAATAAAAGTAGAATGGACTGCAAAATTGATGATTCGCATTGTGCGTAAAATTCGCTTGCCCCGGCTGTCCCATGCTATCGTGGGCCTCGCACTCTTTTTGTTTATGCTTGCAACTCCGGTTAGCGCATATTCCGAAATGTCCCAGATGCAGGAGTATGAAGTAAAGGCCGCATTCCTGTTCGCTTTTGCGAAGCTGACTGAATGGCCGAAGTCGGCTGAAGCGTCCGCGAATAATTTTGTTATGTGCGTGCTTGGTGATAACCCTTTCGGTGACAATCTGGACTCGTTAGTGGGCCGCACAGTGGGCGGCCAGAATATTTCAATACAAATCGTCAGCGATACAAAGGGGACTTCCGCCTGCAACCTGCTCTTCGTGTCTTCTTCTGAGAAGCGCCGCCTCTCTGAGATAATTGCATATGTAAGGAGCAGGCCCATTCTAACTGTCTCTGACATAAGCGGCTTCGAAAAGGATGGCGGGATCATCGCTTTTTTTCTTAAGGCCAACCGCGTCAGGTTCAGGATCAATATAGCCGCCGCAGAGAAGGCCAGGCTGAAGCTAAGCTCTCATCTTCTGGAGGTAGCCGACGTTGTAACAGGGAGAGTGGAATGAGCGGGTCAAGTGTAAAACTCACCCGCAGTCAGACATGACTCTGGTTAGTCTATAGACATGGGGACATGGCGTTATGGTATCATCTTGAGCATATAACCAGGTGGGGGCATTGAAACTGAACGGTCCTAAACTTACGGCATCTTGCATATTGTTTTTCATATTCATCAATGCAGGCTTTACAGGCCTGTCTTATGCATCCGACGCAGAACCCGCCAATTATGTAGCTTCTTTATTGGATCAGAGCGTCAGGGAGCTTTTGGATATCGAAGTCACCTCTGTTTCAAAAAAGGCACAGCCTCTTTCTCAGGCGACTTCTGCTATCTTTGTAATTACCCAGGAGGACATCCGCCGTTCAGGTGAAACATCTATTCCTGAATTGCTGCGAATGGTGCCGGGCCTTAATGTCATGAAGACATACTCAGGCACATGGGAGGTATCTTCCCGCGGTATAGTCGGCCCATACTCCAATAAACTGCTTGTGCTTGTGGACGGCAGGAGCGTATATATCCCGATAGATGCTGAAGTCATCTGGAACCAGAACAACATTATTCTCGAAGACATAGACAGGATTGAGGTAATACGAGGCCCTGGGGCCACCATGTGGGGCGCCAACGCCGTGAACGGGGTTATCAATATAATTACCAAGAAAGCCGACGAAACGCAGGGCGCACTGCTCTCATCTTCCGCCAGCAGTGAACGCGACCTTTCGGAAGCGGTGAGATTCGGCGGCAAATTAGGTGATAATACGTACTACCGTATTTACGCTAAATACCAGCGGCCGGACAATATGTATCAGCAAGGCGTGACAAAGGCCGATGCATATGAGAGGGCCGGGTTCAGGCTCGACAATTATATCGGAGGCGGAGACCGCCTGACCGTACTTGGCGAAGTGAACGAAGGTCTGACGAAGAACGGCACTGCGCTGCCTGTCCTAGACAGCAGCGGTATGCCTGCCGTTGATTCTTTTGACAAGAAGGCTGTCAACTCCGGCAGATACCTGCTTGCCAGGTGGGAACGTACCGTGTCAGCGACATCCTCCATACAACTTCAGGCTTATTATGATTATGTGAGCTTCGACGACAAATATTCAGGGTCTTCCATGGACCTTAGAGGTAAAATATGGAGCGAGACAGCTGACTTTGATTTCCAGCATCGTTTCGCCCTGGGTGAAGCGCATGATCTGCTTTGGGGCCTTGGCTTACGCGCCATACAGGACGGGATGAAGAACACTTTCTATTGGTCCTTCTATCCGGACCATCGCGACACTTACATCTACAGCGCCTTTATTCAGGACGATATACAACTTGTGCGCAACAGGCTGAAGCTTATTTTGGGCACTAAATTAGAATACAACAGCTATAGCGGGTTTGAGCCCCAGCCTAATATTAGGACATTATGGACACCGTCGCCTGAACACACATTATGGGCCGCCGTCTCCAGGGCCGCAAGGACACCCAACAGGGTGGAGAGCGACTCTCGCTATACGGTGGATGTTGTTCCGTCAGGCGGACTCTATCCGGGCTCACCGGCTGCTGCGGTGCAACTGGCAGGCAACAGGGACTTCCGCGCTGAAGACCTTGTTGCGTATGAACTCGGTTACCGAGTGCAGCCCGTGCGCAATGTGTCTCTGGACCTTACCGGATTTTACGATGTTTATACAAAACTGAGGACGTTTGAGCCAGGCGCTCCTGACGGGACTGCGGGGTACCTGGCGCTGCCTTACAATGTCGCAAATAAAATGTCAGGCAAGAGCATCGGATTCGAGATGGCGGTCAACTGGCAGGTCATCGAATGGTGGCGACTGCAGACCTGCTTCGCGTATCTCAATTTACACTTCAAGCTTGACAGCGACAGCGGTGACACCTTATCTGCTTTTGACGCTTTAAGAAACCCCCATAAGAAAATCATGCTCCGTTCCATGATGGACCTTGGAAAGACCGTTGATCTCGATACCAGCTTGTATTACACAGACGGCGTGCATGCCGCGGGCCTGAAGAGTTATACGGACCTCAATATACGTATAGGCTGGAGACCTGTCAAGAAAGTGGAATTGTCCATTACGGGACAGAACCTTCTTGACAAGCTGCATGCTGAATTCCCTCCCTCATTATTCCTGAACGTGAATAATGAGGTGCAGCGCAGCGTGACAGGTAAAGTCACCTGGAATTTTTAAGGACTTCAGTTCAGTTCCCGACAGGATGAAAGCCTAGTAATTCTCGGCCATTAATTCAAAGTGCGCGCCAGGGTGATCACACGCCGGGCACTTCGACAGGGCCTCAGGTCCTTCATGCACATAGCCGCAATTCCTGCACTTCCATTGCTGGGGATTATCACGTTTAAATACCATGTTCTTTTCTACGTTGGAAAGCAGTTTGCGGTACCTCTTTTCGTGATGTGTTTCGACCTTGGCGATTAGGCGGAAAATTGCGGCAATCTGGGGAAATCCCTCGTCTTCTGCAACCTTGGCAAAACCGGGATAAAGTTTCGTATGTTCGTGGTTTTCTCCGTCAGCCGCAGCCTTGAGGTTCTCGGCAGTGGTACCTATAATTCCACCCGGGAAGGCCGCAATAATCTCTACGTCCCCGCCTTCCAGGAATTTGAAAAATCTCTTTGCATGCTCCTTTTCGTTCTCGGCAGTCTCGATGAATATGTTCGAAATCTGCTCATAGCCTTCTTTCTTTGCCGCAGAGGCAAAATAAGTATATCTGTTACGCGCCTGCGACTCTCCTGCAAAAGCGGATAACAGGTTCTTTTCCGTGACAGACCCTCTTACACTCTTCATGGTTGTCCCCTCCAGGTTTGAAATAAAATGACCTTCTACTTACAATTGTACCACATTTATATTTGCAGTCATAACTCCGGTGTAATACGTGCAGTATAAGGCATGTTCTCACTTGTAATCCCTGTTGGTGGATGTATAATCTTTAATAGCGGAGGATTACTACAGAGAACAAATGATGATGGGAAAAAAAAAGATACTAATAGTTGAGGACGAAGGACTGCTTGCCAGGCAGATAAGCGATGAACTTCTGCAAATGGGGCATTGCATCTCTGCAATATGTGCGTCAGGAGAGGAAGCACTTGATGCAATCGAAGCGGAAAAGCCCGATGTGATACTAATGGACATCAGGCTTCAGGGAGAATTGGACGGTATAGCGACGGCTTCCTGCATACAAAAGAAGTATGATATCCCGATAATCTATATGTCCGCATACTCGGAAAAAAGTACAATTGAAAACGCGGCAATGACTGAGCCCTACGGCTTTCTTGTAAAGCCCGTCAATCCCAGAGACCTTCATGTGACAATAGAAATAGCTCTGTATAAGCACAGAACGGACAGGGAAAAGGCGGAACTGAAAAACAAAGAGATAGAGCTGTTGCATGTGCTCAGCGAAACTAACCTGTTTGTTCGGCAAATCATTAATTGCGCCCAGGACGGCATAGTCGTTTTTGATCTTGATTTGCGGTTCGTCATTTGGAACCCGTTCATGGAGAAACTGAGCGGTGTCGCAGCTGCCGAAGTGATTGGCAAACATCCGCTGGAACTCTTCCCTTTTATGCGTGAAACAGGGTCTGTCGCAAGGTTGGAAAAGGCGTTGGTGGGAGAGACGCCGGGTGTTGTGGACTTTCCATATTATGTTCAACAAACCGGAAAATCAGGCTGGGCTTCTGATGCAAGCGCGCCACTGAGAAATACCCATGGCGATATTATCGGCGTATTAGCCATAATCCGCGACGTCTCCGGGCGCAAGAGGGCGGAGGAGGCTTTGAGTGAGAGCCACGCCATGATGAGACAGATACTGGATACTCTGCCCCAATCCATATTCTGGAAAGACAGGGACAGCGTCTATATGGGCTGTAACGCAGTCTTTGCCAGGGCCGTGGGGCTGGAGAATGCTGAACAGATAAAGGGTAAGACCGATTTTGATCTGCCCTGGCCTAAGGCAGAGGCGGAGGGCTACAGGAGAAATGATCAGAAGGTCATCGCCGGCAATCGGCCAAAGAGGCATAGAATTGAGTCCATGCTGCAGGCGGACGGCTCACGGATCTGGATAGATGCGTCCAAAGTGCCGCTGCTCGATCGCGAGGGCCATATCCTGGGTGTTCTCGGAGTGTATGAAGACATTACGCAGCGCAGGAATGCGGATGAGATGCTGATAAAGAGCGAGAGGAGATTGCGCGAATCCCAGGAAGTGGCCAGGCTCGGTAGCTGGGAACTGGACCTCGTCAGACAGGAACTCGAATGGTCGGAGGAAACTTACAAGCTGTTCGATAAGACCCGGGAGGAATTTGTGCCGTCCTTTGATGAGTTTGCGCGTTTGGTGCATCCTGACGATCTTAAGACTATGCAGAATAATTTCAATAGGGCGCTGGAAAACGATGATAACCCCTACCACGTTGCGGTCCGCATAATCAATGGTTCCGGGAGAGAATGGGTGATGGAGGCGTTTGGGGCCGTCAGGCGCGACAAGGACGGCAAACCGCTCAGCATATTCGGCACTGCGCAGGACATTACGGACCAAAAGAAGACAGAGGAGGTCCTGCGCCAGAAAGAGGAGATGATGCGGAACCTCCTCGACAGCGTAGATGAAGGTTTCGTTGTTATCGACAGGGACTATAGCATCCTGAGCGCGAACCGTGCGTACTGCAATCAGGTTGCTCTGGATCCATCCGATGTATTGGGAAAACATTGTTTTGCGGTATCGCATAGAAGGGAGCAGCCATGTTTTGAATGCGGCGAGGAATGCGCCATACGCAAGGTATTTGAGACCGGCGAGCCTAACGCGTGTTTACACCGGCACCTCGACCATGACGACGAAACGATCTTTGTCGAGACGAAAGCTTTCCCGCTTAAAGATAGTTCCGGACAGGTGACCTCCGT
>JADFXI010000116.1 GCA_015233655.1 Nitrospirota bacterium
CACACTCGACAGCGAGACACCGACACCCGGAAGCTCAAACCCGAGCCCCAGTTGCCTTCCCAGCACATGCAAGAGTTGTCCGCCCAGCGTAAGCATGTTCTCCACATGAAATCCGGCTTCATAGGCCAAGGCCAAGGGCAGGAAAACATAAACAATTTTGTGCTTTGCCCCATCTTTGCCGTCTTTGACTGATGGGCTCATGCCGAAAACAAACCTCTCTGCCATTTTGAAATACAGCACCGTCAGGACCAGAG
This sequence comes from Nitrospirota bacterium, assembly GCA_015233655.1. GTDB lineage: Bacteria > Nitrospirota > Thermodesulfovibrionia > Thermodesulfovibrionales > Dissulfurispiraceae > JADFXI01. The sequence continues at coordinate 255 of JADFXI010000116.1, forward strand.
AGGCGGCAAGCAGCAGCAATGCGTCCAACCATGCATTGGCCGCGCCGTAATTAACAACTCCGCCGTGCCAAAGCTTCTCAATGCCGCGAAATATTTGCGTGCCGATGATAGCTGTGCCGAGGACAACGAATTTTTTATCCGGGCTCTGAACTGTCCAGAGGTCATAGCCCGGGAGTCTTATGTTAAGTACAGGCGACCGGTGCGGACAGTTCTTGACGCAGACACCGCAGACGATGCAGTTGAGGTTGGAAGCAAGAGAGAAAGGTCCTTCAAACATCGGACACCCCTCTCGCTGTCCGTCCCCGGCGAAACAGTCGTGTGTCAAGCAATCGTTTTTACAGACGCTGTAATTTGAACGCAGTTCCATAATCGAACAGCCTGACAGCACCGCCACCATGCCGCCCAGCGGGCAGAGATAACGGCACCAGGTGCTTCGTTGAAAGAGAATGCCCGAAGTGGCAGCCAGAGCGGATATACATAGTACCAGAATAGCCGTGCTCCTGGGAGAACGCACCATTCCTGAAGATGCCTGGGCCCAGACTATAATTACTATCCCGGCGGCGGTCATATAGAAACCATGCTTACGTATGAATAAGGGCACCTTGAGATTAAATCCGACCAAGCGCCTAATCCGGACGCTCATGCCGCCTACAGGACAGAAGCTGCACCACATACGCGCAGCAAAAAAAGAACTCATGACCAGCACAGGTTCCCAAAAACCCCAGGTAAGCGCCAGGGTGACATTACGGTCCGGGTCCTGCGTTCCGAACAGGCCGGCACCGATTATAAGGGCGAGGAAAGGGGTCGTGATGAAAATGGCTGCAGAAGGATAGAGACCGCTTTTGAAAAATCTCCTCACTGGTTCGAGCTTAAGAAGATCGAACGTGAACTTTCCGGTCACCGGCGGCGGACCTATAAAGATATCTTCAAGCATAAGACGGCCGCCTTTGGCTATGCTTGCCGCCCTGCGTATGACCACCCTCAGTTCTTCGACATTTCCGGGCCAGTCATAGCCCATGATGGCTATATAAGCCTCATCCTCGATTCCCTGAATGCTTTTGTCCATGTGGATGTCGTTACGCCTTATAAGTTCTTCCACTATCTGTCTGATATCTTTTTTGCGTTCTCTCAGGGGTGGCACAGTAAGGGACTGGACCGAAATGAGACCGTACAGCCGCTTGCTGAACCTGCCTTCCCGCACTAGTGCCTCCAGGTCTGCATGCGACGTGGCTATAATCCTGGCCGCCCCGACGAGCATCTCGCTTTCACCTACTGCTTTAAACTTTCCGCTCCCAATATAATCAGCCAGCGAATCCTGGACTTCCGATTCCAGAAATTCAATATTCTCGATTACTACCATGCCGCTACCGGCTATGGCAATAAGCCCCAGCCTCCGTTCCGGAGCATGCGACACGGACTTATAACCGCGGCCGAACAGGGTCGCAGACTGTGACTGGTCGATAAAGGACGCCGCGTCTTCGTTGACCCCACACCTGTCTGCCAGGTGAGCGGCCTGGGTATCCATGACCATAAGCAAGCCCTTTGAGTCGCTCCTTGCTTTATGTATCATGGCTGCCACGTCCAGCACCTCGGTGCCGGGCTCGCCGGTTATCAGTACCGGCCTGTCGTTGCCTGCAAGGTCCGCTATATGGGACTGCAGCTTCAGAATGGCCTGACTCTTGCCGAGAAGCATCGGCTCGCCCCACTTCATATGCTCCAGGATGAAGTTCCTATAAGCAAGCTCGACAGAGGATGCTTCCACGATATGCAGGTTGTCGCGGGAAAGCCTGTCAGCCAATATCCCTGCACATGTCTTGGCTACAGCCGGGTTCGAGAAAACAGCCTTGATAAAAGCGTCACGGGGTATGCGTAAAAGACTGGTCCTTTCCAGAGTCACGACAGACGCGCAGCGGGGCTCATCAGTCAGCAGCGCAATCTCGCCGAACCCCTCGCCCTGATCGAGAATTGCAAAAGTGACGTCGGCCTCATCGTCGCTATGCCTGAAGATCCTCACCGAACCCGAGGCGATAACATAATAGGTTTCGTCCTTATCAGAGTCCCTGTAGACTACGTGACCCGCCGGCAGTATGCGGTTGTCAGAGACTGCGGCAAGGCGGGAAATCGCCTCCGGAAGCAGACATTTGAACAGGGGCACCCTGCGGAGAATATCTTCCCACAACCTGAGCACACATTCTTCCAGTACAGAAATATCAATGTCAAAGTATTCGACGACGATACAGCCCAGAGGTTTGTATATGCCCTGTACGGCAAGTTCCGCCTGAATATGAAGGGCCTTGTCTATGTCCAGGGCCTCGGCGGAAAGTTTTTTTTTGAGATAGTGGCCAATAGGCTGAATATTATTTGCAGGCTTGTCCATCACTCACCGTTCGCCGTTCTACTTGAATCATATTAGCAAAGGGAGTCAATGTCAAGACAGACGGGATTACATCGCGTACATACATACAAATGGCTTATCAGGCGGTGGTGCATGTCAAACCTGCAGTGTTATACTAATTCAATTTATGAAGATTTCTGAAAAAGGAATTATCGAGAATTACCCTCTCAGGGAACTGACCACATTTAAAATCGGCGGTCCGGCGCGCTACTTTGCAGAAGTCTGCGATGAGCATGAAATTCTCGATGCGATTGCATTTGCAAAAGACCGTGAACTTGAGATTTTTACTCTCGGCGGCGGCAGCAACCTTCTCGTAAGCGATGAGGGATTCCCCGGCCTTGTCATTCATAATAAAATGACAGGCCTTGAGGCCGGATTGGACAACGACTGCGCTATTGTGGCTGCCAAAGCAGGGCATGACTGGGATGATTTTACGAAATTTTGCGCCGAAAAGAACTGGCAGGGCGCCGAGTGCCTTGCGGGCATTCCAGGAACGGTAGGCGCAGCACCTGTTCAGAACATCGGCGCATATGGCCAGAGCGCTGAAAATATCATAGAAGAAGTCCGGGCAATAGACCTCAAGACAGCCGCCCGGTCGGTATTCAGCACCCGGGAATGCTGTTTCGGGTACCGTCAAAGCATCTTTAACACAACTGCTGCGGGTCGTTATATCATAACCGGCGTTACTTTCAGACTGGCCCCTGCCGGTTGTCCCACTATTACCCACCGTGATCTGAAACAGCGTTTTTCGTCAGCAAAGGACGCTACCATCGCACAGGTCAGAGATGCCGTGATCGAGATAAGAAACGCTAAAGGCCTGTTAGTCCTTGAAGGATATAATCGCCTGAACAGCGCAGGTTCGTTCTTTAAGAACCCTGCGGTTTCACGAGACTGTTTTGAACGAATCGAGAAGACAGTCCGGGACTTGGGCGGATGTGATAGCTGGTGCTGGCCCCAGGCTTCGGGAGAGGTGAAGATATCCGCAGCGTGCCTGATTCAGACCGCCGGTTTTACAAGAGGGTATCGTGAGGGCAATGTCGGCATTTCGCCGCACCATACGCTCGCCCTCGTCAACTATGGAAATGCGACAGCCTGCGATGTCATCAACTTTGCGAAGATGGTGCAGGAGCGGGTCAGGGAAAAGTTTGGAATTACGCTCCAGCCTGAAGTGCAGCGTATCGGCCCGCTGCCTGGACTTGTGGACTGAAGCAGTATGATTTTGTTATATTATTATGCTTATATGAGTATTTCTTATAGGTCAATATAAAAACATCTGCGAGGAGTCAACCAATGTATAAAATTCTGGAGAAACAAGTCTTGAGCGATGTGACTAAACTCATGGTCATCGAGGCCCCACATGTGGCCAAAAAGGCAAAAGCCGGTCAGTTCATTATTGTTAAGATCGATGAACAAGGAGAGCGCATCCCCTTGACTATTGCAGACTATGACTCGAACGCAGGGACAATTACCATTATCTTTCAGGAGGTCGGACAGTCCACTATGCATTTGGGCACCCTTGAGCCTGGTGATATGCTGGCCACCTTTGCAGGGCCGCTCGGTCATCCTACCGAGATCGAAAACTTCGGTACAGTTGTCTGCGTCGGCGGCGGAGTGGGTATAGCGCCTGTCTATCCCATCGCGCGTGCGCTTAAGCAGGCCGGCAACACAGTCATTTCGATCATAGGCGCGAGGTCTAAGGACCTGTTGTTCTGGGAAGACAAAATGAGGTCTGTGTCGGATGAATTTCATGTCTGCACAGATGACGGCTCCCATGGCCGTAAATGTCTCGTCACCGACCCGCTCAAAGAGATTCTGGAGGCCAGGAAAGGCTCAGTTGCAAAAGTCTGGGCCATCGGCCCGGCCATCATGATGAAGTTTGTAACGCTGGCAACCAAGCCTTTTAATGTCCCCACAATTGTCAGCCTAAACACGATAATGATTGACGGCACCGGAATGTGCGGCGGCTGCAGGGTGCTTCTCGACGAGGGCGCAAAGTTCGTTTGCGTCGACGGACCCGAATTTGACGGCCATAAAGTGGATTGGACAAGTCTTCTGTCACGTCTGCAGTACTATCGTGAGGAAGAGCACGCAGCCATAGAACATTGGAAGCATCACTGCAATTTAGAAAAAGCAATAACAGACGGGGGGAAATAGATGGCTAAGTTAGACCCAAAAGAGAGAATGAAAATACCTCGGCAGCCGATGCCGAACCAGGACGCTGTGATACGCAGCGGCAATTTCGAGGAAGTGGCGCTTGGCTACACCGAAGAAACCATGCGCAAAGAGGCGGAACGCTGTCTGCAATGCAAGAAACCGGCTTGTGTGGAAGGCTGCCCTGTCGGCGTGCTTATACCGCAATTCATACTGGCCCTGCGGGAAGGGAACATGACCAAGGCTGTCGAGGCCATGAAAGTGAAAAACAATCTCCCTGCGATCTGCGGAAGGGTATGCCCGCAGGAAGTGCAGTGCGAGGGGAAGTGCATAGTCGGCAAAAAAGGCGAGCCGGTCGCGATCGGGCGTCTGGAACGGTATGTTGGTGATTTCGAACTCGCTCATCGCACCTGCCCTCTGGCGGCCGCACCTGCTACAGGCAAGAAGATTGCGGTTGTCGGCACAGGGCCTGCCGGATTAACATGTGCGGTTGACATGGCAAGAGAGGGACATAAAGTGACCATGTTCGAGTCGCTGCATGGGGCTGGCGGCGTGCTTGTATACGGCATACCTGAGTTCCGCCTGCCGAAGGGTGTTGTATTCGGAGAAATCAATTACGCTGTCGACTGCCTGGGCATTGATATAAAGACCGATCACGTTGTAGGCCGTTCAGTCTCGCTGAATGAATTGCTCGGGGAATACGATGCCGTGTTCCTTGGTACAGGTGCAGGCTTGCCGTCTTTTATGCGCATCCCCGGCATTAATCTCAATGGCGTCATGTCGGCCAATGAATTCCTCACGCGCGTCAATCTTATGAAAGGATATCTCTTCCCCGAATACAGCACGCCTGTCAAGACAGGCAAGAGAGTCGCGGTAGTCGGCGCCGGCAATGTCGCTATGGACGCGGCCCGGTGCAGCGCCCGTATGCAGGCCCTCCAAGCAAAACAGACCAACGGCGACAAGGGCGAAGTGCATATAGTTTACCGCAGGTCCAAGGATGAAATACCGGCGAGGGGTGAAGAGGTCCACCATGCCGAGGAAGAGGGGATTATCTTTGACCTCCTGACCAATCCCATCGAAATACTCGGCGACAGCACAGGCAAGGTAGTCGGAATTCGCTGTATCCGTATGGAGTTGGGCGAGCCGGACGCAAGCGGCAGGCGCAAACCTGTAGCCATTGAAGGCTCGGAGTTCGAGATGGAAATGGATACCGTGATAATGGCCCTCGGAACGAGTCCTAATCCTCTCGTCTTCGTTGATGCCGACGGTCTCGAAAGGACCAAATACGGCACTGCGGTTGCTGATACGACAACTGGCAGGACCAGGAAACAGCGTGTATGGGCCGGGGGAGACGTAGTTACAGGAGCAGCTACAGTTATCAGCGCAATGGGAGCAGGAAAACGCGCCGCAGCCGACATGCACAAGTTTCTTAAAGGCGAGGCGCCCTGGTAGGGCTTAAGTTATCTCTTAATGCCGTTCTCCTCCAGACACTGGTCATAGGTGCGCACTCTTCTCTTGAATGGGTCATCGGTCGGCCTCGGTTTATGAACGTTGACCTTGGCTTCTTCGAGGCAGAGGGCCTCTATCTCTGCAGGACGATATTTGGTCCAGTAAACATATAAAAGACCGCCCACGCTCAGGACTACAACTAAGCCCAATATGATGGCCAACCAATTCCGATTCATACCCTGCATTCTCATATAATAATAAAAAAGGTGCTGCGGCGACAACTCTTGCCACAGCACCCATAGTTTTACCTTAGGCTTATAGACCTAAATGCGGTTTTGCGCCTTTTTCGATCTCACGGCGTGCAGCCATATCCATCAGTACACGCTCGGTGCCGAATTTGCCGGACTCATATTTCTTCAGCTTGAGCGCTGCTCTGGCCTTGTCGATATAGTCCAGTGCCAGGGCAAGCATCTTTTCCGGGTCGGGCTCAAAGTGCAGAGCACCCTTGAAACGCTCAAACCATACCTCTGTCAATATCCTGGTGACTTCCTTGCTGGCTTCGACAGGAGACTCTCCTCCGAAGATGCAGGGGACGCCTGATGCCGCAAAATACATCCCGATAGACACAGCCTTTTCGGTGATCCACTCAGGAGCTATACCGACAGCCGGCATGCCGCCTATCTCATCGGAAAGGCCGCCCTCAGCAGCCATTGCGCTTGCAATAGTCAGAATACGCGTATTGTCGACGCATGCCCCAAGATGCAGTATCGGAGGAATGCCTATGGCCTCACAAACCTCTCTGAGGCCAGGACCAGCGTTTTCGAGCGCCATTTCAGGAGTCAGATAGCCCACGCCGCCGCAAGCCGCAGAACTGCAACCCGTAGATACGATGAGGACATCGTTCTTAATCAGCTCTTTGGCAAGGTATTTGTGAACGCCTGTAGAAGGGAACCTCGGGTTATCACATCCTGCAAGGCCCACTACGCCGCGAATTCTGCCTGCGGCAATTGCATCATTCAGCGGCCTGAAGGAACCCCTGAACCTGCCGCCCTGCATGTATTCGATATATTCATGAGAGAAGCCGCCTATAAGAGGAAACTTCTCTGTAACATGGCTTCCTTTCTTCGTCCTGTTCGGATAGTTGTCGATGGCGGTCTTAACAACCTGCCTCGCAATGTCCTTGGCATGGTGCTCGTCAAACTGTATGTGCAGCGCACCCGGTATCTTCACCTTGTCCGAGGTCGTGATGACCTTTGTGTGGAATTTCTTGGCCACATCGACGATGGCAGGCATGATGCACTGTACATCAACTGTAAAGGCATCGATAAGCCCGGTCATTATAGCCGGCTCCTGGTTGGTAAACCCGCCCGCAGTGGCGATTCCATGTCTCATCAGCACTTCATTTGCCGTACAGCACATACCGCCGAGGTTGATCCCCTTTGCCCCTTTTGACTTAGCATAGGCAATCATCTCAGGCTCGCTCACAACATCGACAATCATCTCTGCGAGGGACGGCTCATGGCCATGAACAATTATGTTGACCTCGTCCTCCTTAAAAATGCCCAGACTCGCCTCGGCCTTTATCGGGAAAGGCGTTCCAAACAGGATATCCGTTATCTCGGTAGATATCATGCTGCCTCCCCATCCGTTGGCAAGAGCATTCCTCAACGCCTGTAACAGCAGCGAATCGGGGTCGGCATCCATTCCCATTGTCGTCCTGTCCAGGGATTCGGTGTTCTCCCTGTCGACGCCCCTCGGAACTATGCCCCACTTCTTCCATCTCTCCTGGGTCTTCTTGGGAGCCCTCTTGAGAAAATTAATCTCACCCTTCTGCCTGCTGAAGTCCTCGATCAGCTTAGTCGCGACATCCCTGGCAACATCATTCACCGGGCGGCCCTCGAATTCAATATCCAGGTCACCGGCAACCTTATATAGCTTCCTGACATCCTTTATCTGAAAGTCCTTTGCCTCTCCATTCGCAACTGCAAGCAGGGTAAACGCCATGTCCCTTCCATGGTCGCCGTGTGCAGCAGTCCCGGCAGCGGCAAACCGCGTAATGTTTCTGGCCGCAATAGTCGATAAAGTAGCACCGCAGATGCCCTGCATCTCATCGGCATTCTTCCCGACCAGCCTGCATGGTCCCATATGGCACATCTTGCAGCACGCGCCGACATGCCCGATAGGACATGGCTTCATCTTGTCAGCCCTGTCGAAACAACTCTCGATGCCCTGCGTAATGCCCCACTCCAGGATAGAAACCGCCGGAGTGCTATCGCTATGCGCCTTTTTCCCTTTCTTTTCTTCGTTAGCCATTTTTACCTCCATATTTTCCGTATCTATAAAATTAACTCTGTTAGTACACTGTACGTGCTGCTATAACATAGACGGCATTTCCAGCGCCGGATGCCCCACCTTCGCAAGGTGCTCCATAAGTTTTTCAGAGTCCTCGCAGATAGTGTCGTCAGCTATCTTGTCGAGGAGGTCAGGCACTCCCTCTTCCGCAGCCCTCGCCTTGAAAGCATCTGCAATCCTCTCCTTAAGATCTTTCGGCATCCAGACTATACGCTTTATTCCGCCGTCTCCGAAGAGGAACTTCCTGCTCGTTATAAAATTCACGCCTATGCCCATGAATCCCGGGGTCTGGGCCCCTCCGCCGACAGTGCCCGCGAATGTCGAGAACTTCATGCCGACCGGCGTCATTCCCTGATGGCCTCTGTGCACTATCATGACCCCGTTTGACTCCGGGATAATCCCGATTATGCACTCGAAACAACCGCATGACGTCATCGGATTTTCCATTATGGTATACATATTCACACTCTCTACGGCCCCGGCAGATGCTTTGTTGACGTAATCGTCTACACCCTTGAACCGGCCGAATTTGGCGTCAAGCACCTCACCTTTCATTATGGGCTGGTTTCCGCCTGTGGGGTCAATCTCTTTTGCGGCCTTGCAATCGAGCCAGTTGAACGCGCCGCAGAGTCCCAGCCTTTCAGGCGATACCACGCAAAGATGGCTCGGCGCAAAGGACTGGCACAGAAGACAAGAATAAAACTCTTCCACTGTCTCGTCGGTAAGGTTACCCAACCTGGCATCGCGCTCCGCATATGCGGTCCTTGCCTCGGCCAGCTTTTCCTTGACTTCCTTTTCATCCAGATAAAGCGTAACCTGCACCTTGTCCACAATAGACTTGAACCTGTGGTGCACCATTGTGGAGTGAAGGATGCCGATATGTTCGAGAGTAAAGCCGGCGGCCTTGGCAGCGTTGCTTATCCTTATCCAGTTCAC
>JADFXI010000117.1 GCA_015233655.1 Nitrospirota bacterium
ATCAGCAGTATCAAGATTGGTAACGGCGGACAGCAATGTGTTGTTGGCAGTGTAGTCATCCAGCGGCGGAAAGAAACTCTCAAACCGTCCGCTATCCTTAAACATTCTAAGGGTGTCCTGGTTATTGCGGTTGCTGGCTTGTAGCATTAGCAACATGACGCAAAGGTTATCCTCTACGTCTTGCGCTGTAAACTTATCGTGTTTTTCCATTATCAGCGTCCTGCCGCCACTAGCCCTGTCCAGCACTTGACGGTAAGGGTGTTCTTTATTGCGCAGTTGTTTGCTTGTTTGGGCATAGATGGTATCGCTTGGCACAATCCACAACACAAAGCCGTTATTGCGTCTGAAATAATCCTGATTGATGCGTTGGATGGCGGCGGTTGCCAGTAGGGTTTTGCCGCCACCTGTGGGCACCTTGAAACAGATATTGGGGATGTTGCGTCCCATGCCGTCCTTGCGCACGGTATAGTTAGAGCGGTAGAGAGACATCTTTGCCTTTAGGGATTCCCATGCAAGCTGGCAATAGTCCGACTGTTCGGGCGATACTGCCTCCTTGCCCTTTTGCCTTTGAAACTCGTAATAATCCTGCTTTTCCGCTTTTTGCGTCTTCAATTCTGCAAGATAACCTTCAAGATATTCTAAAACTTTAATCTGATAATCCTTGAGTTCCATTTCCTTAAGCTCCCACCACCTTGTGAATGGCGTATGGCAATTGGCAGAAGGTTATGTTCTGAGTGGAAAGCTCCTTTTGCCCCATATATTTTGCTGTGGCAAAAACCAGTTTTTCCTTTTTGCTGTGACGGTCGGCGATAACTTTTAGCTTAATATCATTGAGTGCAGAGTCACTACCGCGTAAAAAGGCAATATCGGGCTTATAAATCAGATATACCTCGTATAAATCAGTTTCTCCCACAAAATAATCAGGGGTTTCCTTTACATTTTTATCAAGACTTTTGCCCGTTGCCGTGTAAAACACATATTTGGCAAGTGAACTATAATCGGGCAGCGATTCCCCCGTGAGAATTTTCTCGATGCTGATTTCCTTACCAAGCTCGCAGAAGGTAAAACTGCCGCCAAGCCCTGCTCTCAGTTTTTCGTCTTTAGCAGTTGGCACGCCTTTTATCACACGGCGCACGCGCTCGGCGGTAACGCTATCGGCATAATCTTCCATCTCCACGAGGATAAACTTGCGATTGCCGCCGTCCTCCTTGTTCAGTGCAAGAACTGCATGAGCGGTCGTGCCACTGCCAGCGAAAGAATCGAGGATTATGGAGTCTTTTGGACAAAGGCTTACATACTCTTTTATCAGGTCAACTGGCTTGGGAAAGTTGAATTTAATCGCAAGTTTTTGTAAAAATTTTGCATCTTTTTGTGAATCGAAAAACTGTATCCCTGTAAACTGACTTTGGTCGTTTTCAAAGAGATATGCTTTAGGTCGCGGTATTGTTGATTCATCTTCCCCAAAGTGCCATCTGTCATTTCCAAGCATTTGATATGCCTTTTCTTTATTCATAGCCCAACCAGTTGATGGTATCTTGCACATTTTCTTAGTTACCGGGTGAGGGATACTGTAATCTGTATGTCCCATAGTTCCACTTGCTGGCCCAGGCTTATCTGACGCATATGGACCAAGTTCAGAAAAAGCACCGTCAACATAATAATAGTGGTCAAATTCATAGAATCTTGGATACTTAACAAGTTGACGTATTTCTTCTGAAATTTTTTCATTAGAAAGTTTTTTTTGCATTAATCTTCTAATTGTACTTAAGAATTCCATATTATTTTTCTTTGGTACTCTCCATAAGTTAGAATCAGGAGCGTTTTTTCGCTTAGAGTATACTACTGTATAATCGTGAGTGATGGATGTGTAATTAGAAGAATTTTTGGCGGAATTACTTATCCTAATATTCTGAGAAATAAGTAAATTTTCACCCCAAATCTCATCCATCACCGCCCGCAAGTGATGCACCTCATTATCATCAATGCTTACAAAAATCACCCCGTCATCAGCCAGTAAGTCATGCAACAGTTTAAGGCGCGGATACATCATACACAGCCATTTATCGTGCCGCTCTAAATCTTCCTTGTCCACGGGATTGGCGTTTTTCTCCAGCCATTGTTTCATCAGCGGGGAATTGACATTATCGTTATAACACCAGCCCTCATTGCCCGTGTTATAGGGCGGATCGATATATATACACTTAATCTTTCCTGCATATTGCGGCATCAGGGCTTTAAGAGCGTGCAGATTATCGCCGTGAATAATCAGGTTATCATCTAGGTTCGGCTTTTTGCCTTGTACAGGCAGTGATTTTACCTCATCCAATACCAGTTCCCGAAACGGCACGGAATGGTGATGGGAATAAATATATTGTTTTCCTTTAAAATCTATAGTTGGCATGATTTATTCTCCTTACGCAGGTTTATAATCCAAAGTCTGAGGCGGTCCAGGTAGAGGTACACTACCGGCGTTGTATAGAGGGTCAGCATCTGGCTGATTATCAACCCGCCGACGATGGCTATGCCCAGTGGACGGCGAAGCTCAGAGCCGATGCCGTGGCCCAGTGCCAGTGGCAATGCCCCAAGGAGCGCTGCCATCGTTGTCATCATTATTGGCCGAAATCTCATCAGGCAGGCCGTGTAGATCGCCTCCTCTGGGCTCTTGCCATCCTGACGCTCGGTTATGAGGGCGAAGTCTACCATCATGATGCCGTTTTTCTTGACTATGCCGATCAAGAGGATGATACCGATCATGGCAATGACGCTGAGGTCGGTGTGAAATAGCAGCAGTGCGGCAACTGCGCCAACGCCGGCTGAGGGCAGCGTGGACAGGATGGTTATCGGATGGATATAGCTTTCGTACAGTATACCAAGTACGATGTAGACCGCTACTAGTGCGGCCAGGATCAAGAGCGGTTCGTTTGCCAGCGATGACTTGAATGCCTGGGCTGTCCCCATGAAGCTTTCCCTGATGCCAGCCGGAAGTCCCACCTTGTGCGTGGCGTCTTCGATCCCCTTTACGGCGTCCCCAAGCGCTACGCCCGGGGGCAGATTGAAAGACAACGTAACCGCCGGAAACTGACCCTGGTGGTTCACCGCAAGGTATGTAGCCTCGGGTTCATAATGGGTGAAGGCGCTCAACGGCACCTCCGCCCCGGTGGACGAGGCAACGTAAATGTCCCTCAGCGTGTCGGGATGCTGCCAGAATTGAGGTGCAACTTCCATGACGACGTGATATTGGTTCTGGAGTGTGTAGGTAATCGATACCGGTCTCTGGCCAAAGGCGTCGTAGAGGATATTGTCTATGTTTCTGGGGGTGATGCCCATTCGTGAGGCGGTGCTGCGGTCGATTACCAGGGTGGACTGTAGCCCCTTGTTTTGCAGGTTGCTGTTGAGGTCAACGATTGTCGGCAAGGGGCGCAGACTCGTCAAGAGACGCTGAGACCATGTGTTAAGTTCCACATAGCTGTCTCCCTGCAGCGTGTACTGGTATAACGCGTTGCTTGCCATGCCGCCGATGCGCAGGTCCTGCACGGGTTGAAGGTATGTGGGCGCTCCGGTCACCACTGCCAGCCTCTTTCGCAGCCTTGCGATTACCTGCCCTACAGTTGACTTTCTGTCTTTGAAGTCCTTTAAGGTAATGAACATCCGCCCGGTGTTTGTCGTAGAGCCGCCCCCTCCACCGCCGCCGGTGAAGGCGGTAACAAAATCCACTTCGGGGTCTTTCCTGATGATATCGACCACTTGCGCCAGCTTCTCTTGCATGGCCTGAAAGGAGATATCCTGGGCGGCCTGGATGGTGCCGGATAAGCGGCCGATATCCTGTTCCGGAAAGAATCCCTTTGGAACGATGATAAAAAGCCCTATACTGATCCCAACTGTAGCCAACGTCAACATGAGCATAAACCTGGGATGTCGCAGCGCCCAGCCCAGGGTCGTGTCGTAGTGCCTGCGCAGCCAGTCAAAGGCCTGTTCGCTTGCCCTGTACAGACGCCAACGCTCATGGGGATGCCCTGACCTCAACAGCGCCGCACACATCATGGGGGTCGTTGTCAGCGACACAATGAGGGATAGGGCAATTGACACGGAGAGTGTCACCGCAAACTCGCGAAACAGCCGGCCTACCATTCCACCCATCAGGAGCATGGGGATAAACACGGCTATCAGCGAGGCGCTCATTGACAGCACGGTAAAGGAGACCTCGCCTGACCCCGTCAGGGCCGCCTCAAGAGGGGCCTTGCCCATTTCCATGTTACGCGTGATGTTTTCGAGCACGACAATGGCATCATCGACGACGAATCCCGTTGCAATAGTAATGGCCATTAGCGACAGGTTATCCACCGAGTATCCAAGAAGGTACATTACTCCAAAGGTGCCCACAAGCGACACGGCAACGGCCACTGCCGGAATAACTGTGGCGCGCAGGTTGCGTAAAAAGACAAAGACCACAAGGATTACGAGCATACCCGAAAGCATGAGCGTAAACTCGACGTCCCGCACGGAGCCGCGAATCGGCGGTGAGCGATCTACTACTACCCTCAGATCAACCGCCCCCGGCAATGATGCCTTCAACTGGGGTAGCATACTGCGAATCTTATCTACCGTCTCGATAATGTTTGCACCCGGCTGCCGGAATATGATCAACATAACGGCTGGCTTTCCGTTTACCAACCCGGCTGTGCGCAGGTCTTCCACCGCATCCTGAACATCAGCTACGTCCCTCATGCGCACTGCCGCCCCATCGCGGTAAGCGACAACCAGTGACATGTACTGTCTGGCCCCGTGGAGCTGGTCGTTTGTGTAAATCTCCCATGTCCTGCTGCTGTCTGATAGTTGTCCCTTTGGCCGGTTTGTATTGGTGCTTGCAAGCACACTACGGACGTCTTCGAGGCTTATGTGATACTTGCTCAACGCCGTGGGATTAAGCTCCACGCGCACTGCCGGCAGCGAACTTCCACCGGCAAATACCTGGCCGACACCCTTTACCTGCGACAGCTTCTGTTGCAGAACTGTCGAGGCCACATCGTACATAGCGTCCTTGCTTATGAGGTCGGAGGTGAGCGCCAATATAAGGATCGGGGCGTCGGCGGGGTTGACCTTGCGATAAGTAGGGTTACTTGGGAGATTGGCCGGCAAGTAACCCCGTGCCGCATTGATAGCCGCCTGTACGTCCCTCGCGGCGCCATCGATGTTACGATTCAAATCGAATTGCAGGGTGATACTCATCTGACCGCGATTACTTGTTGAGGTCATTTCGCTTACGCCGGCGATAAAGCCAAACTGCCGCTCCAGGGGCGCTGCAACCGACGTCGCCATAGTCTGAGGGTCGGCCCCGGGCAATGATGCCGAGACCGAAATCGTCGGGAAGTCCACCTGCGGCAGAGGCGACACGGGCATGAAGCGAAAGGCAATGGCCCCGGCGATGGCCAAGCCAAGCGTGAGAAGGGTCGTTGCAACCGGCCTCACGATGAAGGGCGCTGAGATATTCATTGTCGTTTTGCGGGTTCTTCTCTATATAATGTTCTGCTCAATAATACTTCTGTCTCCAGTCAAGAAGCATGGCATTTACAAAACTTGGTATCGGGATCTGTCTTGGTAGATATCCGTAATTGTTTTTTGTTGACGCTGTTTCTGAAAGAATCAATTTCCCGGATGAGAGAATTCGTAAATGATTACTATCAAATAATTGATGAATGTCTGAGCGTAGGCAAAGTCCATTGCTATAGCTATCATCACCTTTATATTCGACAGGTTTAATATGTGCTGCTTCTAAAACATTCTCCATTGTATTGCCAGTTACAATACAGGAAGAACCAAAAACCTTTAATATATTTTTTCGGAACACGTTCTGATATGGCCTTTCAAGAACTTCTCTTGAAACCCTTTTCCTCTCAACATTTGCAGGAATTTGAGTAATACGAATTTGATCAACCACTTTTTCAAGTTCATGCTGAGTAATGTCTAATTTGTGTAATTCAACAACATCCTCTTTTGAAATGCTTGATAGTATGTAGCGTTCATTTGTATTCCTTCCTCCATAAACTTCCCTTTTACAGAAACCATAGTTTGACAAGAAAATTAAAAATTCTCTAGCCATTCTTTTGTCGTTAGAACTTGTCGCACAATTAGGCCACTTGGAAATATCAATCTTTGATTGCCGATATTGAATAATTGCATCTGCAAAATTCTCAATTGGCGCTTTGGCTCCAGACAATGGAACTACAATTCCTACAAGTTCAGACGGAGTTATGTAAGCTTCATCTGAACCAAATTTTTCTGCAATCAATGCAAGTGTATCAAGTATCAATTCAAGAGGTTTGATTTTTAAATCTGCTGCATCCCAGTCGGAAGTATCGGCAATAATTTTCCTGTTTGGTAGTTCAAGTGTTTTTATAATTGTTGTAGCAAATTCAACCTGTGTAATTTTCCCCTCTGCAAGCAATTGCCCAAAAGGACTTACTAAAACTTTACCGTGTGCTTCATCCAATAAGCCTAATGCCTTCCAATATTGTCCAGAATTCCTTATTAAGTTTCTTTCTTGTGTTCTTACAAGGTCAACTCTCGAATTTGTCTCCTTTTGGACTATACCAAGTTCCTTCATAATTTCTTCTGAACTTGGCGCATAGTTTTGAAACTTATTGAAAGCCCTAAGCACACCAAGAAATACTGGTGGATCATTAAGAGATTCAGTAGGAGTAAGAACAGCCCACCGCCACTTATAGTTGTGAAACGGTTTTTGTGGTGGTTTTATTAGTGTCATTTTTTATAATTCCCTTGGAAACATTGAAGCAACTGCAAAAGCTAACATAGGCGGCACTGCATTTCCTATTTGCCTGTATGCAGATGAATTGTTACCTTCAAAGATAAAATCAAGTGGAAAAGATTGTATTATTGCTAATTCTCTTACCGACATTCTTCGGTGGTTGTTTGGATGATGCAAAACAACTACACCACCTTTCTCATCACCTCTTGCAGTAACTGTAGGTGATGGCTGTGTTGGGTCAATTGCTCTATTACCCAAATAACCATTAAACTTCAATTTGAATTTTGAATATGTATGATTTATTAAATTATGTTCTTCTTCAGGTTCAGGGATATTTTTCAATGCTATCCCAATTGAAACCCATTTTTTTTTATCATTGAATATAGTTGGATTTTCTCTGTGTGTTGGTTCAGGGTATTTCAAATCAAAATCAACATCTGTTCTTACTCCTAAAATAATTACCCGTTCTCTTTTTTGAGGAACACCGTAGTCAGCAGCGTTTAAAACTTTATATTTTACTTTGTATCTGGCTTTTTCTAAATCTGAAATTATTATTTCAAATATTTTTCCTTTCATTAAACTCATAATACCTTTTACATTTTCGGCTAAGAAAAATTTTGGTTGCTTATCAACAAGAATTCTTAATAGCTCTAAATAGAGTTTGTTTCTTTTATCATGTTCGCCACGTTTAGCGTTAGCAACTGAAAAACCTTGACAAGGGAAACCACCAATTAAAATATCATGATCAGGGATTTCATCAGATGAAATAGTAGAAAAGTCTGCACAAACGATATGGTTGCCAATATTTTTACGATATGTTTTTACAGCGTCTTGAAAATTGTCATTAGCCCAAATAATATTGTGTCCTGCTTTAATAAAGCCGAGATCAAGTCCGCCGGCACCTGAAAAAAGTGAGACTACTTTCATACTAATACCGATTTAAGCTGTTCCAATTTTTTTCCTAAATGTAGTCCAAATAAAACTGGGACTGCGTTTCCAACTTGCCGATACATTGAACCCATTGACCCGACAAATTCAAATGTGATAGGGAAGGTCTGAACCAACGCACTCTCACGAACAGTCATTCGTCTATGGTTTCCGGGATGCTGGATTGCACAAACACCACCTTTGCCATTTCCCCTCGCAAGAATAGTGGGGGAAGGCTTGTTCGGGTCTGTTTCTCTATGTCCGGTAAAATTTCTATTTGTGATTTTATACTTTGAGTAAATGTGATTCTTCAATTTTGATTTTGGGTCTTCTGGTTCGGGAATTCCTTTCAATGCTTCTGAAACACTAATCCATGTTGCTTTATTGTGTGTTGGTTCAGGAAATTGAAATTCCATGTTTTCTGGTAAATCTTTTCTTGTTCCTGCGATGATTACCCTCAACCTTGTTTGTGGAACTCCAAAGTCGGCTGTGTTAAATGTTTTATATTTTACTATGTAACCCGCATCTGAAAAGTCTTTCACGATTTGCTTGATTATGTTGCCGCTGTCTAAACTTAAAATGCCCCTCACATTTTCAGCAAGAAAATAACCAGGTTTCTTATTGTTTATTATTCTGTAAAATTGTTTGTAGAGTTTGTTGCGGTCATCGTCTGTATCTCTTAACATATTAGCCATTGAAAAACCTTGACAGGGGAAACCTCCAACAACAACATCACAATCGGGGATTTCTTGCAAATTTATTTTGGAAATGTCTTTACAAATGATGTGGTCACCAATGTTTAATTTATAAGTTTCGCAACTGTCAACGTCATTATCATTAGCCCATATAACTCGGTGACCAGCCTGAATCAAGCCGAGGTCAAGTCCTCCAGCACCTGAAAAAAGTGAGACTACTTTCATATAATACCTTTATATAATTTATTATATAATTCCATAAGCATTTATGTCCATGTACTTAAGTCTTCTTGCGACGCAAGCGATTGGCGATTCTGTCGAAGGCCAGATATATGACCGGCGTCGTATAGAGGGTCAACATCTGGCTGATTATCAGTCCACCTACGATGGCTATGCCCAGCGGATGGCGAAGTTCTGAACCAACCCCCCGGCCCATGGCCAATGGCAACGCCCCTAAGAGTGCGGCCATCGTCGTCATCATGATTGGCCGGAATCTCAGTATACATGCCTGATAGATTGCGTCCTCGGGGCTCTTGCCTTCCTTACGCTCGGCCTCCAGGGCAAAGTCTACCATCATGATGCCGTTTTTCTTTACGATACCGATCAACAGGACGATACCAATGACGGCAATGACGCCGAGCTCGGTGTGAAAGGCCATCAGCGCGACAACGGCGCCAACCCCGGCCGATGGCAGTGTCGAAAGGATCGTGATCGGGTGGATGTAGCTCTCGTATAACACGCCGAGGACGATGTATACCGTGATGAGTGCGGCCAGGATCAGGATCGGCTCGTTCACCAGCGAGGCCTTGAAGGCGCTTGCCGTCCCCATGAAACTCCCCCTGATGCTCGCCGGAAGGCCTGCCTGCAGGACGGCCTTTTCGACGGCGTCCACCGCTGACCCGAGCGCTGCACCGGCGGCCAGGTTGAAAGATGCCGTAACTGCCGGAAACTGTCCCTGCCGGTTGATGACGAGTGGTCCGGTGGTCTCCTCGATACGGGTGATTGTGCTCAGAGGCACCTGTCCACCCCCGGCGCTCTTGAGATAGATCGACTGCAATCCGCCAGGCCCTGTCTGGAGGTCTGGTTTGGTGGCCAGGATAACCCTGTACTGGTTCAATTCGGTAAATATTGTGG
>JADFXI010000118.1:0-1259 GCA_015233655.1 Nitrospirota bacterium
TCGAAAAAGTTGAGGCTTTTGTTGATGCTGTCAAACTGGGCTAAGACTGTTCTCGCGTGTTTGCTTTTCTTTTTCGTAGCAGCGCCTGCAATTTCAGCCGTTTCTGAAATACCGGCTTCCCCTTCCGAGTATGTAGTGGACCTGGCCGGGATTGTTGATGATGCGACTAAGTCCAGGCTCAACAGCAGCCTTCATGAACTCGAAGAAAAAACGACTGTCCAGATGGTTATCCTTACAGTCAAAGGCCTTGATGGACTGAGTATTGAAGATGTATCCATCAAGACAGTAGAGAAATGGAAGCTCGGACAGAAGGGTAAGGACAACGGTATCCTGCTGCTGGTTTCCATGGGGGACAAAAAATATCGTTTTGAGATAGGGTATGGACTCGAACAGGTGCTGCCCGACAGCCTGGTGGGATCTTTGGGGAGATCGTATCTTGTACCGAATTTCAGAAAGGGTGATTACGGTGCCGGCATTGCCGGCGCTGCCTTTGCTGTGATGAGGACTATCGCATCCGCCCAAAAGGTCGAGTTAAGCGGGGCGGAGGGGTCGGAAGCAAAATACATTAGAAAACCGCAAAAGATCGGCCTTCTGCATCAGTTGTTAATTCTTTTTTTTCTGATTATAGTAGTAATAGTTTTTATTAAAAATCCCTCGTTGTTTATGCTGTTATATTTGTTTTCCGGCGGCAGGGGAGGCGGAGGCGGTTGGTCCGGCGGGGGAGGATTCGGCGGCGGCGGCGGAGGCGGGTTCGGCGGCGGCGGTGCGTCCGGCGGCTGGTAATAAACGGGTTAAACGTGACAGTTTAAGAGGAGGAAAGACCGATGAAAGTATTGATAGTCTATTACAGCACGTTTGGCAATGTTTACAAAATGGCTAAGCTGGTGGCTGAGGGTGTAAATCAGGTGCAGGGTGTGGAGGCTGTGGTGAGACGGGTCCCTGAACTCATGCCTGATTCAGTGGTCCAGGCCAGGACTGACATGCAGGCAGGCGCTGCCATGCAGAAGGATGTTCCCCTGGTAACCATGGAGGACTTTAAAGAGGCAGGTGCGATAGCTTTCGGCACGCCGACCCGTTTCGGCAATGTATCCGCCCAGCTCAAGAATCAAATTGACCAATTGGGGTCTTTGTGGATGCAGAAGACCTTTGAAGGGAAACCGGCCGGGGTTTTTGTATCTACAGGATCGCTTCATGGCGGGCAGGAATCGACGATTCTCACTCTTATGACAGTTTTATTGCACCTGGGATTTATTCTCGTC
>JADFXI010000118.1:1280-9517 GCA_015233655.1 Nitrospirota bacterium
TTCTTACAAAGGGTGGAGGCGCACCTTATGGTCCCGGCCATGTGGCGGGTCCGGATAATACTAATGATATAGACGAGCATGAGGCGGCTATCTGCCGGGTATTCGGCAAGAGGCTGGCAGAGACCGGGCTGCTGCTCGCAAAAGGAGAAAAGGCATGAGTAACGCTTTAAAGGTTGTGCTCCTGGTAGTCGGCGTATTTGTATTGCTGGGAGTTATAATGGTCGGCTGGGGCGTGGGACAGTATAACATGGTTGTTGCGATGGACGAGCAGGTGAAGGCGCAGTGGGCCCAGGTAGACAACCAGTTAAAGAGGAGGTATGATCTAATCCCTAACCTGGTTGAAACTGTAAAAGGCTATGCCTCACATGAAAAGGAAGTATTCGAAAACATAGCACAGGCGAGAACGAAATATTTTCAGGCCCAAACCCCGGCAGATAAAATCCAGGCATCGCAGCAGGTCGAGGGGGTGCTTTCAAGGCTTCTTCTGCTCAAGGAGACTTTTCCTGAGCTGAAGGCCAATGAATCTTTCCTGAAATTGCAGGACAGTCTCGAGGGCACGGAAAACCGCATCTCAGTGGAGAGGAAACGGTATAATGATGTAGTGCAGGTTCTAAACAGCTACCGCAGGAGTTTTATGGGCAGGTTCATAGCCGCGATAGCAGGTGTGGGAGAGGCGAAATACTTCGAGACTCCGACTGCCGAGCGCGAGACGCCCAAAGTGAAATTCTGAGGGCAACGATCACAAGATTCCCTGCGGCAAGACCGCGGGAAATCTTGTGCAAAGAAGTTTGTCATTTTTTAACACTCCCACTGCTGATGAAATGACTACCGTCCTTACCTTCACGAATTTCACCGACTCACTCCGTACTGTCATGCAAGAGAGAAACAGTCAAGGGTACTATCGGAAATGAACACCGAAAAGAAGGTGCATTGCCTATCGACAACGCCCCTTTTAATTTTAACTTGCAAAATTGTTTATAAACTTACGCCTTCATCCTTTTTCTGTAGAGAGCAACACCAGCAATACCTGCACCGATCGAGTTCATCATTAACACCACCCCTCTGAATCTATACTACCACGCAGACAGGACTAAATCAATCCGCTATTCACAGGATATTATCAGGGTCTTGCGTAAGACAAAATTAGCACAGTGGTTTTCTACTGGATTTGCGGAGCATGTTCAAAATCCGGTGTATAATGGTGCTATATAGACTCTTTGCAAGAGGTTGAAGATGAAAGTAGGGGATTTGGTAGTTCTCAAGAGTGGAGGGCCGCCTATGACTGTTGAAAATGTAGGGAGTGACAACATTAAGTGTGTTTGGTTTGCTGGTGATGAAGAAAAGTTTGCATATTTTGCTCCTGATACGTTGAAACCTTGGGAAGCTCCAAGGGAAGAATCTTCTGTAAAAGTTGATTTGAGTGAGGTTAAGTCTCCAGAAGAGTGATATTCATACAAACTGAACGTAGAGACATATCCCGCATCATTGCAAGAGGAGGCAAAATTATGGCATACCATATGGGCAATAAATCCTTTCGCAATTTTTTATTTGCTGTAATAATGATACTGGGCATTGCCTTATCCATCATTATCTCCGCATGGAGTTATTACGATGACAAGAAAGTCATACAGGCAGAATTCAATATGGAAGTGGAAGACCACTACTCCGCATTGAAAAGAGAGCTTGATAGCGATCTGTCCGTGCTTGCTTCGTTTCAGGCCCTGTATCATTTATCAAAAAAGGGCGTGAAGAGGTCTGAGTTTCTGGATATTACAAGCCCGATTCTGAAGCAGCATGGAGGTATTCAAGCCCTTGCATGGATGCCGCGCGTACAGGATTCCGAGAGAGAGGCGTATGAACGCGCTGCAAGAAGAGAAGGCTTCCCTGATTTTGAATTCACTGAGCGTATTGCACAGGGAAAGATGAAGAGGGCGGAGAAGCGAAAGGAGTATTTCCCCATCTATTTTGTTGAGCCCTATAAGGGAAACGAGATAGCCCTTGGTTTTGACTATGCTTCCACTCCCGATCGACTGGAGACTTTGGAAGTCGCCCGAAAGACAGGCGAGATACGTTCGACTCCAAGAATAACCCTTGTCCAGGAGACCAAAAGTCAATTCGGGTTTATCGTCTTTGCGCCGGTCTACATGAAAGGGGCGTTGATAGATTCCGATCAGACCCGATGGGACAATCTTGAAGGCTTTGCTTTGGGCGTATTCAGAATCGGCGACATTATTGAAAAAGCAATGACTTATTTAAAACCCGCAGGTATCGATTTTTTTATCTATGATACATCGGCGCCTGAGGAGAAACGGCTTCTTTATACACATTCATCGCGCACTCGTAAAACTCCTTTGCTGGACCAGGAGCATCCGGAGACGGACTTAATAAATTCAAAAACATTTGAGGTCGCCGGACGGAAATGGATGGTAATCTGTTCGGCCACTCCGGGCTTCATCACGGCAAGAAACGATTGGCACCCATGGGGCCTCCTCCTGGCGGGATTAGCGGTTACAGGACTTGTTGCAGGTTTCCTGTTTATTGTTAGTCATGCCAATGATATTGAAAAGTTCGCAAAAGATTTATCGGATGTCAATGCAAAACTCACGCATGAAATTATGGAGCGCAAGCAGGTGGAGACTGAGCGGGAAAAGCTGATCGTTGAGCTTCAGGAAGCACTCGCCAAAGTCAAACAGTTAACAGGTTTATTGCCGATATGCGCATCCTGCAAGAATATTCGAGATGACAAGGGATATTGGAACCAGATTGAAGTCTATATCAGCGAACATTCCGAGACGGAATTCAGCCATGGAATATGCCCGGACTGTGCAAAAAAACTATATGGTAAATATTACGACAAAGTTTATGGGAATCAAGATAACAAAGAATAACAAGTTTTCACGGCATGCTTTATTTATTGCAAGTGGTAATTGTTGTTTTGGGAGCGGTTTGCGGTATGAGTGTTTGTCGGGTATGCAGTGTAAAACGTATGACTTGTTGGTTGAAGTCCAACAGTGGGAGTTTGGTAGCTCACCCACGTAGCTTGAGGAAGGTGCCGGGTGCAACCTGAAGCGCTAAGTTTCCTGACAAAGGCAGATGCCTCAGGACACTTACGGTTTTGGCAGTCGAAGCACCGTATTCCCACCGAGTGTTAACTCGTCAATATGCCCGGCAGCCTTACTCACCCGTGAGACGAAATGGATATGAATCGCATTAGTCATGCCCGAGGATTCCGGAATAGCTGGAGCATATTTGGTCATAAACACACCGCCATGCTGCTCGGAGTAGAAGCCGATAATGTCGACGGGTTCATTTTTTATAACAAAATGCTCCTTCGATTTGGCGAATAGTTCCTTCGTAATCGGATTTCCTTCCGTTCTGTCGATGTTAACATGCCACTTGATCTCGGCAGGTGTCCCTGAAAGCAGAAACGGAAAAGGCTTTGTCACATCGATTCCTGCCGCCTGGGCCCGGGACTTTACGAAGCGTTGCAGATCAACATAGCCCTTTACGTTATCGGGGACCGGGACATCGGTCCATTTTGACTGCTCAGTCCAGACGAGAAAAAAGGCCCCGTGCTTGAATGTGTTGTCCACCACATAATCGGAGCCGCGCACTTTGGTGATATAAGCTTTGGAGTCTATGATTGTGATCTCTCCATCGAGACCGTCCACCGGCCCCATGGCATACAACCCCTTATGCCCTTCCAGGTCTTCCAGAGACACAACACTCGCGGCTTTGCCGCTCACAAAGATATCTTTTTGTGCGCCGATATACTCAACAAGCCTCTCCTTCTTAGCTCCTACAATAGCGCCATATGCAGTAACAAACAGCAGCGCCGGCATTATTGTTACTGTTAATCCTCTTACAATTGATCGTTTATTCATTATTCCCTCTTCTGAACTTTTGAATTTTTATGAGCTGGATCGAAAAATCCACTAAAAATATCTTGGTCTTTCTTTATTAAGCATCCTATCGTCGAGAGACAGTTTCAAGTCGCGGGAAACTCCTCACCCTGCGGACTTACTTTTTCCCGTCAATAATATCAATGATAGCTTGAGCAGAAATCAACCCCTTTTCCAATTTGCAATCAGGAAATATCAGTGCTGGAGTGCTGTCGACTCTGAACCAAGCTGCCAGCTTTTTATTGCCGTCTATTTCATTTGATTTGCATTCAGTGTTCGGAATAGGCTTTCTTTCAAAACTGTCTTCAAGCATCTTCATGGATTGGTTGCAGATTATGTTCTTCGATTTCTGTGAGGAGTCCGTAAGGGACTTGCAGGGATACAACTTAAGATAAAATACTACGTCCTTTCTTTTTTCTACCACTTTCTTCATCTCCCGATGAAGTCTTGCGCTAACGCCTCAGTCAGGGTCTACAAATGCAATTATCTTTTTGGGGGCACTAACATCGCCGATGGTTAAGGCATTATTCAGTGGCATAGAATGCCTCGTGACATCGCTGCATATCCCTGATTCGGACGCTCCGACAGGTTCCAATGCCGCAAAAGGCAGACTTGCGGATATGAGGACAAAAAGGCATATAAGAAATCTCATCAATGTTGTCCTTCGCCTGCTTGAATAACCTTTTGCCTTTCCACTCATAGCAATATCCAGAATCTCACCTTTTTATAATAGTACATCATCTGAATGTGCCGAGGCAAGCGACTTTGCAACTGGTGAGTGTTCGTTGGCGCCAACATCGACTGGAAGAGTGAAAAGTATAATTGGAATTCTTGCGTCCTCCAAAATGGCTCAGGTGTTGGTTGGGTGCACTCCTTGCCAATTCATCAATAAAAACGCTCTGCCGCTTTTTGGGTGTTGCAGAGCAATGTTTCGACTTACCGCTCAGCGCAAGTGAGGGATTCCGACAGTTTTTTGTTGAACAACCGTGTGCGAAAGAGTAATATTGTGGAAGAGATTACTAGGCTCTTGATTGTGAGAATATGGAATATAATATTGTAAAAAGCGATCTTGGAAACCATCAAGAAATTATGCCGATAAAAATAAATGTTATAACCGAGGAGATACTATCACGCACGCCGAGAGGACAATAGCCGACCAGATACGCGCAGCCCTTTACCTTCGGAAGTTTTGCCGGCAGTCGCTGATGCAAGACAGAGAGGTTTGCTCTCTCCTGGGTGGGCTCGATCGACACATTGAGACGACGCAAAGGGCGATGGTCAATGCCGGGATAGTGAAGGAGTGCGCCGACTGCGCGATTAACGGTGAAGGAACGTGTTGCGGAGTTCGCACTGGATATAAGTGCGGCAGCGTCCTTCTGTTGATTAATCTGCTGCTTGGCAGAACCCTTCCTTCTGTGCCAGCCGATTCACACCTCTGTCATTTTCTGGCGAAACATGGATGTGCCCTTAGGGCGCGGCACGTGATCTGCGTGAATTTCTTATGTCAAAGACTGAGGGATGTTTTTCCGCACAACATATTGTGCAATGTGCAGGAGATTGCAGGCCGCGAGATTGACACTCTGTTTGTCCTTGAGGAGTGCATAAAAAAGAGAATAGGTGTCGCTACGTTGATCATGGCTCAGAAGCAATGAGATCGAAGGATATAGTCGAAGGTCACGCTCTCGATAATGAATAAGAGTCATTGCACTGGGGCAGTCGAGGCGTATTCTATGACCGCTTGTTCACAATGGACAAAATTGCCGTACGAGTTCTAAAATCAATCACAGAATAAAGTGGGTAATAAAACTGAACCCGACCGCGGAATAAAGTTGAAACCGGACAGCAAATACGCAATCAACTGTGTGGAGGTCATGGGATGGACAATCCAATAGGTATAACCGTTGGGACCGGAGACACCAGCAAGGTTGTTGACCTGGATAAAGGGTTATTGCCAAAGATGGCAAGACCGAAAAAGCGGTACGAAAGAAGGCATAACGGCAGCGTCGAATTTATAATTACTAATAAGGACGGGTTTGTCATTGACTCCGGGATAGTGCCTGCTGACAAGTACGATGACTTGATCGTTCAATCAGGGCTTATTTCACATGGATATCAGAGGGTCAATTTCGGAGTTAATCCTTATATCGTAAAAACAGACATGGTGTTTGAGCGTGACCTGCAAATGAAAATGACCAGAAGATTTACATGGCTATTCTCTATTGTTATGCTTGTTATTTTTGGCGGTGCTTATGCTTTTCTTTTAATGCAATCTTCTTTTCATGGGGCCATAGAAAACATAAGACACCAGATTATATCCAATATTGTTGTTGTAAACAGGTCGGTAACAGCCGGATTTCAGACGATAGCCGGCAGGCTTAATGCCCATGATAATGCTATTGCCGAGTTGAAGGCCCGAATTAATTATCTTGAACACAAGATTACACATGACAAAGAAAGAGTTGTTACAGCGCCTCCTGTTATGACACCACGTAATGTTCCGGAAAATGCTGATCGGCAGGACGAGCCGCAATCGCCAACAGCAGAAATAACGTCTCTCCCTACTACCAAGTGAGATGCTCACGACATCATCTGAAATTCTTATACACCCTCTATATGGGTGATAAACACTATTGCCGACCCTTGCTTCCTGCTTGTTAAATAGCCGCTTACCCTGGTCGCCGGGGCGTCTTCCTTTCCATGACTGGGGGAGCAGCTTGAACATAATGTAATCTTGTGGTCGAGCAGCAGAGAAGGCGGGGCCAAATAACAGCCCATTTCCGCTGCTCGGCTCAACCCGCATCAGTGACTGTATACTCAGTTGGGACCTCCAGGGCTACAATAATACTCCTCGCTCTCCTTTCACGGACTATCCCTTGCACCATCCTTACAATGATTATTGCGCTCAGTCCGCATGCAGCCCCGAGCATCAGATAACCTGAGTAGCCATTCCAGGCCTTCTCCATGCCATATGCAGCCTGAATAGTTTCAGACTGCTGCGCCATCCACGATTTCACCAGAGGCTTATTCTCCCAGATCCAGTCCCTGACAGCGGGCTTCTCCGTCAATCCAGTAGTCGAACTGATCCAGTTGTTCATTGTAGGCGCATAAACATCTTGGTAATGAGATGATATCTGCTTGAAGATAACGGAAACTCCGGAAAGCAGCATGGTTACTGCAAAGTAAAGCCGTATGGTCAGCCCTTTCACATATTTTGTTGCGAGCGTACCGAACTGGGCACCTATGGCCGCGCCGGAAAGCATGACGATAGCTGCAGCTCGATCAGTCCGGCTATGAATCCGCCGAAAACGAGCATAGTCATCACCGTCAGTACCGCGAATCCCGTATGATTCGATCTGTTGATCTCAGTTATCCAGTTGATCAGTTGTACCATTTCCCCTCAGTTCTTTTTGTTTAGTCCTTATTGAGATTTAGCGACCAGCACCGCACAGCCTGAATTCCCGATAACCTTTTCCGTCGGGCTTCCCTTAAAAAGTTTGACCCCTTTCTTCCCGAACCTTCCCATGACTATAAGGTCGACACCCCTTCCGCTCGCTATCTCTATGACAGCATCGGAAGTCTTCCCGAAAGGCGTTAAAACTTCCACATGCAAACCCTCTTCTTGCGCCAGTTCAACAACTTTATTTACATTTGATTTTGCCTCTTCCAGTTCATTGTCAGACATCAATGAGGATACCACGACAATGCTGCTTCCACAGCATTTTGCGATTCCGATTGCTTCCGAAATCGCGGAGCTGCTATGATTTGAACCGTTCGTGGCAACTAAGATGTTTCTGCATCTGATCTTTGCGGCTTTTGGAACAACCAAAACATTACAGGACGTATGAGTTATAACCTTTGCCGCTGTTTCTCCGATCATAAGCTTTGCCAGTCCTTTACGTCCGCGCCTGCCGATTATTATCATGTCTGCCCTTCTTTCTGCGGCTTCATCTACGATATATTGATATGCTTTTTCTCCGTGGTGAAAAATGGTCCCGCAATCTACGCCCGACTCTAAAGCGCTTGATCTTATTGATTCAAGATGGCTTATTGCTTCGCTCTCTTCCTTATCAAAGAAATTGGAACCGATGGTCTCATATTCCGGGTTTGTTTCAAGGACAAATATTGCATAGAGTTTGCCTGAACACTTCTTGGCAAGACTTATTGCTTCTCTTATAGCGCCCTCGCTGTAAAGAGAACCGTCAGTTACCAGGAGCAGTTTTTTCAGTTTTGGAAACATCATTTACCTCCAGCTCCGACTATTTTTTCCCGCAATTTTGGGGCCATTGCTCAAACCTTTCTGATAAAAACACTGAAACTTCCATCAGACAGTTTCTC
>JADFXI010000119.1 GCA_015233655.1 Nitrospirota bacterium
GGCGCTCATATTGTAAAGACATATTACAGTGAGGGCTTTGAGGAAGTTGTTGCGGGTTGTCCTGTCCCTATTGTCATAGCAGGCGGGAAGAAGTTGCCTGAGATGGATGCCCTCCAGATGACCGAAAACGCCATCAAGGCTGGTGCAAAGGGAGTTGACATGGGAAGAAATATATTTCAGAGCGACAGTCCAATCGGCATGATAAAGGCTGTCAGGTCTATCGTTCATAAAGGGCTTACAGCTGCCGAGGCCTTCGATATTTATCAAAAGAGCAAGAAATCAGGGGTGTCGGAAAACATAAATGCTGAAATGGAAAAGGTGTGATATCAGATGAAAGTGGCAGTGTATTACAGTAACAGTGATGTGAGAATAGAAGAGCGTCCTGTACCGCGTATAGCCGTCGGAGAGATACTGGTAAAAATGATGGCCTCCGGCATTTGCGGTACTGACGTGATGCAATGGTACAGGCAGCAAAAGGCGCCGCGCGTCCTGGGACATGAGATGGCCGGAGAGATAGTTGACACAGGGGAGGGCGTGGCTAAATTAAAGAAAGGTGACAGGGTATTCGTTTCTCATCATGTCCCTTGTTTCGACTGCCGTTATTGTAATAGCGGCAACTACACGGCGTGTGATGCATTGCATAAGGGGAATTATGATCCGGGCGGATTTTCTGAGTATATACGGGTGCCTGTTGCGAATGTTAAACACGGGACTTTAGTGCTGCCTGATGAGATGAAGTATGAGGATGCCGCCATGATCGAGCCGTTTGCGTGCGTGCTACTCGGCCAAAAGCAGGTCGGGCTGGAGAAGGGGCATACAGTTCTCGTATTAGGCTCCGGCATATCCGGATTGCTGCATATTCAAATGGCCAAACTTAAAGGGGCTACTGTGGTTGCCACGGACATTAATGAATACAGGTTGAGCAAGGCCCTGGAGTTCGGGGCCGACCACGTATTCAGGGCGGAGAAGTATGTAGAGGATGAACTCAGAAGAGTAAATGGCGGAAAACTTGCGGACCGTGTCATTGTCTGTGCCGGTGCGAAACAGGCGGTGGATGCGGCGGTGTCATCTATAGACAGGAGGGGGAAGATACTCTTTTTCGCAGTGCCGCAGGGAGATATAAGCATCCCCTCAATGACGTTCTGGAGAAACGAAATAACAGTTGCATTCTCTTACGGCGCAGGACCCCGAGACCTTCAGGAAGCTTTGGACTTAATTCAGAGCGGACGGGTAAATGTAGGCAGGATGATTACCCATGTGCTGCCTTTTTCCGATATTCAGAAAGGTTTTAAACTGGTAGCGGAAGCAGAGGCATCACTCAAGGTGGTAATCGTTCCGGATGCTTCCAGTCTTTAGAATAACTTGAATAAGCTGAAAATATTTTTTTCCGGCATCGGCGGCAGCGGTGTTTCAGCAATAGCAAGCTTTATGGCTGACAAGGGGCATATCATAGTCGGCTCGGACAGGTCTTTTGACAGCAATACTGCACATCCGATATACCGCCTTCTGAAGTCAAAAAATATCTCTATTGTCCCACAGGACGGCAGCGGAATTAACCGCTCTTTTGACCTGGCGGTTTTCAGCACCGCTGTTGAACCCGATCAGCCAGAGGTAGTCAAGGCAAGAAGTATCGGGATCCCGATGGAAACAAGACCTGAGTATCTCGCAAGACTGACGACAGAATTCAGAACTGTTGCAGTTGCGGGTACCAGCGGCAAATCAACCACGTCAGGAATGCTAGCGTTTCTCATGCAGCGGCTGGGAATGAGGCCAAATTTTATAGGAGGCGGCAGGGTAAAACAGTTCAAAACCGAGCACAACCCCGGTAACGCAATTATCGGGGACTCTGAGCTTCTGGTAATAGAAGCCTGCGAATCAGACGGCACTATCGTGAATTATAAGCCCGAGCATTCGATTATACTGAACCTAGAACTGGACCACCACTCCGTCGAAAAGACCGCGGTCATGTTTGCAACTCTTGGGGAGAATACATCCGGAGTCATAGTCGCAAACGCCGACGATATGAACCTGGGGGAAATTCACTTCCGGGGGAATACGTTTTTCTCTATCGACCGGCGTTCAGAATACCATGCCGAAAACATTGACTTGCAGCCCTTCAGCACAACCTTCTTAATGGCTGGAGTGCAGTTCAAACTCTCTGTCCCCGGCAAGTATAATCTCTATAATGCTCTGTCGTGCATTGCGCTTCTGAGAGAATTGGGCGTTACGTATAAAGATATTACCGGAGTGCTCGGTGAGTTCAGCGGCATTGAAAGGAGGTTTGATATTCACCTTGACGACGGCAAGAGGTTGGTGATCGATGACTACGCCCACAACCCGCATAAGCTCATGTCATTTATGCAAACCATTCAAAAAGTCCGTGACCGCATCTGCTATTTGTTCCAGCCCCACGGTTTTGCACCCACCAGGATGATGAAGCGGGAATACATAAAGACCTTTGCCGAAAACCTGCGATCGGGAGACCATCTTATACTGCTGCCGATTTATTATGCCGGAGGCACTGTCAGCAAAGACATATCGAGCCAGGACCTTGCCGACGGCGTGAGGGCGCTCGGAAAATCTGCTGAGGCTGTCGAGAGTCGGGAAGGCGTATTGGGCCGGACCAGAGAATGGAACAACTACGCAGTGATGGGCGCACGGGACGAGACGCTGGCTGATTTTGCCAGTGATATAGCCGATAAGCTCAGACAGAGTTGACTAAGATGTCTGGTAGTTCACATAGGGGTGATTACGGACTCTGCGTAGTGCAAAGCAGTTGTGCCATTTGAAGAGACGAAGAGTCCTATTTTGTATGAGACTTTCGGTAGAAGTTTTTTTGGAATGTTAGCGCGAAACCCTGATTCATTTAAATTACACCCGTTATTGAAATGCACGGTAACGTCATTTCGATATATCTTAAGCGTGGAAAAAACATATTCTCTCGCTTCTTCTTTCATTACTATGCAAATAGAACTTCCCTCCGCTCCCATTCCTGTCAAAAATGCCCACCCGGATATAGTCAACCCACTGCTATCTTGTTGCAAAACGTCGATGTAATAGATAACGTTGCCATCAGTCGGTTCAGGCAATTGCATGTAAACCTGCTCTGACTCAAAAATATAGATAATACGATTTTTATATCGATTTCCTGACTCATCCTTCAATCCGTACAATACGGAACTTGAATAGCCACAGTCGCAGTAATCAGAGATTTCACAGAGAACATCTCTTGTGAAAGTAACCAACTTTTTCTTTCTTGTATTGCCTAAACGGAACGAAGTATGATACTGAAATGCTTCGCATGGCACAATGTCACCATTGAAAAGAACTCTGAAATATCTGCTGCCAGCCGCACAAGCACTCAAGGGCTGCTTAACCGTGGTTCTTTCTGGTTCCCTGATCATAACGCTGTCCGTGTATTTCTTTGTGAGGCATTGAACTGCAGTAGTAAGTTCGGGTGTCTGCAATGACAGGGAGTCGGTTGTCATGAAAAGCCTTTGCCCGGTAATTGGATATATTTCTTTTTTGTAGAAGTTTATCGCCTCTTCCCAGATATTTTCTTGATTTAGAGAGAAAACCATTTTCACAAAAAAATTATATCCTTCCTTCTTTAAAGTAGCGATGTTGGAAGTCCATTGTTTCAGCAACTTTCTTTCCTTCATTGCAGCATAATGAAATGAAATCTCAAGCTTACATACTTTCTCTCTTCCTGCAAGGTTATGTTCCCCGAGTTCTCCAATTTCAACAGCATTTATACACAAGAACAAATTTACATTGTGCTGAAGAAGGAAGGAAAGCAATCGTTCCTCTCTGGGATAACTAACGAAAAAATCGCCACGTCCTGACAGAATGAAGTAAATATTCTCTCCAAATTTTTCAAAAATAAATGAGAAATCATCCTTCGTAAGACTGGGATTTCCTGTCGGGCGATTTGTTAAACAGTATGCGCACCGAAGATTGCAAACTCCTGAGTTAGCGGCGAAAAAAACCTTGCGGTCATTCTTAAAAGGATAACGTTCTGACAGAAACTCCTTAAAATTAGCATCCTGATTTGACGAACTGAAGGCACTGAGCATATGGCTTACATTCAAAGATTGCCCTTGCTGCATAACTGCCTCCCGACACCGAGAATAAAGGTTTATGTGCAAAACTGTCTAAGACTACCAATAAACAGTACAGAAACTCAAGGTTATGTTGCGTATAGTAGCCACTTATCACCGGCCAATAACATCGAAGCAGTAAGAAGAATGGAAGCTTTTTTCGCTGAAACAGAATCGAAATTAGCACAAATTCAGAACATTGAAAAAACAACTTGATAGACAATTCTAAAAAAGGTTATATTATAAAACGTTAGGCGCGTAGCTCAATGGGAGAGCACTACCTTGACACTGTTAAAAAGCGGACATTGATAGGTGCTTGATTATACCGCATAAACCCGCACCGATCCTTGATTTTAAGCCAATTGCTCAACTATTATGATTTGACATAATATTGTCAGTAACTCCAAGTTTTGCCATGAATTTACTGTACTAGTATTGAAGCATTACTTCTGCGGTTGTAACAGCCATTTCCATAAAGGCATGTAGATGATGTCCCCATATTCTGAAGTTTCCTTTTTTTCATAATCCCATGTGATGACCAGCAGGCTGTCGCATCCGGTCTCGCGTGCTGTTTTAATAAGAGCGGCCACCTCTCTTTTCTTAGTTGGAGGCCTGCTTATGTCATAGCAGACTTGCATTAAGCGGGTGATCTCCAGTCCTTCTTTTACAACAAAGTCGACTTCCTTGCCGTCTTTTGTCTTATAGGAATAGCATTCTTTACCGCGTCTTAAGAGTTCTATGGCTGTTGCATTTTCTATTAATTTCCCTATATCAGGAGTGGTCTTGAATTTGACCGCATTTATAATCCCTGTATCATAGACATATAACTTTTTGGGGCTTTTTATCTGTTCCTTGATCTTATGGGAAAACCTTTCAATATAGAAAATCAGGAAGGCTTCATTCAGATAGTCCGTGTAATTCTCGACAGTATGTACGCTCTTAAATTCGAGAGCTTTCCTGAGACTCGTGTATGAAAACTCGTTTGAATGGTTTGTTATCAGATAAAGGCCCAGGTCATAGAGCTTTTTTGAGTAGCGCACATTGTATCTTTTGACGATGTCCTTAAACAGAATGCTTTCAAACAGGGTTGCGATATATGTTCTTGGTTCGATATTTTTAATTATGACTTCCGGGTAGCCACCGCTCTCAAGGTGCTCGTTTAAGAGATTTAGAAGCATTCCCTGACGCTCTTTAAGGCCAAGAGTCTCGTCTATTGGAAAGTTCCTTGCATTCAGGAACTCTGCAAAGGAGAATGTTAAAATCTGAAACTGAATAAAGCGGCCCGTAAGATGCGTGGAAAGTTCGCGACTTAAAAGTCGAGAATTTGATCCGGTTATAACCAGATTATAACCCTTCCGATGCAGCCTGTTCAGAAAAAGCTCCCACTTAGGTAGATTCTGTATTTCGTCAAAGAGAATGATTTTTGTTTCGCCGTAAACCTGTCTGATGGCTTTAATAAGATCGTCATAATCTGATATGTCAACAAGCCTCTCGTCATCAAAGTTTAAATACGCAAAATCCAGGCCTTCAAGCATCTGTATGCCAAATACAGACTTACCGGCCCTTCTCGGTCCGATAATAACCTTAATAAGATTATTGTTTATGCTCTGTCTGGCATTATCCAGCCCATTCCGTTTTATATATTTTGTCCTGAGTAATTCGTCCCGTTCCTCCTTATGGCCTAATATGACATCTCGCATAATTACCCCTCAGTTTGCAATATTAACTGCACATTATATGAAGTTGTTGTGCAATATGTTTAATTATATGCAAACAGTGAGGTTTTTTTCAATAAAAAAAGGCGCATCCGGGTTCTTCATGGGTCTATACAATATATAGTGGTTTGAGTATGCTATTTTCATGGACGAAAAAGTGTTTTACACAAGGATACTGGGAATCAAGCTGCCCTGGTTTGTGAAACAAGTGATTATGGACGAAGCGAAGCAGAGAATCGATATTTATGTGGATCATGAGAAGGGCATACGCGTAAGGTGTCCGGAATGTGGGGAATTTTACATCATGTACGATCATGCGCCTGAGCGCGTTTATCGTCATCTGAACACCTGCCAGATGGAGACTTACATTCATGTTCGGCCACCGAGAGTTAACTGCCCTATCCATGGAGTTAAGCAGATAGAATCGGAGGTTGGCGAGAACGGCTCGGATATGAGTCATGCCTTTGAGAGCATGGTCATTCGTGTTGCGCAAGAGTGCAGCATTGAGGGTACAACCCGGCTGTGCGGACTGACTTGGGACAAAGTATGGAATGCTCTGGAGCGAGCGGTTAATCGTGGCCTTGCCAGCAAAGAGCATCGCATACCCGTCCACGGCTTATGTTCCTGATGCTGAGAAAAAGATCGTGTTTGATCGATTTCATGTAATGAAGCATGTTCTGGCGGTAGTTGATGAAGTTAGAAAGAGCGAACATCGTGAGCTTTCGGATTGCGGGGAGCAAACTTTGAAGGGAACCAGATATCTGTGGTTGTGTGGAGCGAAGAGAATATTCCATCGTGGCGATGTGGAGAGTTTGAGGCATTGAGAGCCAAGGATTTGAAGGTATGTCGTGCATGGGCTATCAAGGAGAACCTTCGGCATTTGTGGGATTACCGGCATGCAGCCTTTATGAGGAACTATTTCAAGCGCTGGTATTTTTGGGCAACACATTCTCGACTTGAGCCCATTAAGAAAGTAGCTAAGACGATTAAGTCCCATATAGACAATATTAAACCTTGTTCAAAACCGTGGGAAAATGGTAAATTACTGTACTGGTACTGAAGTGAATTCACCAGCCACAATTGCAGCATCAGCAACTATTTGATTCATTAGTGTAAAAAGGCGCGTAGCTCAGTGGGAGAGCACTACCTTGACACGGTAGGGGTCAGGGGTTCGAAACCCCTCGTGCCTATTCTTTCTTTTCAATGACTTACAAGTGCTGGTGTTTTGTTTTTTCCTCACTGTCACTTATTTGTAACAATCAATTTCTGTAATAATCAGGAAGTACCACTGCATTCTGATTGTCGTTTGCTGCCATTGAGCTTTCAACTATATTACCGATAATTGAAAGAGCCTCTGATTTATGGTGTGGTGACAGATGAGCGTATATTTTTGTAGTCTTCACATCCTCATGAGCCATAAGCTCAGCGACAGTTTGCATTGGTACACCAGCCATAACCAGATGTGAGGCAAAGGTATGTCTGAGGATATGGGCAGTAACCCCCACCAGCCCCGCTTTTTTACAGGCTGTGCGTAAGCTTCTATCAAACCGCTGTAATGCTTCACCTTTCTTTTTCGGGCTTTCAAAAACATAGTTACTTGTGCGTGGTATAGATTTGAAAAGGTTGTAAACAACATCAGGCATAGTAAGATTGAAGGGCTTACCACTTTTCATTTCGTCCCCATCAAAATATATTTGACGGTTATCCATGTCAATGTGCTTATCCCACCGCATACAGAGATAGTTAGCCCTTCGCAAACCAGTTACCAAACCTGTGATGATTATTAGTTTCAAATAACCATCGGACGCTGAAAGAAGCCTTGACATCTCGTCTACCGTTAGCGTCCGTACCCTGCCCTTTTTCTTGACTTTTAGAGCCTTGACTTTGATCTCAGCCCTGATGTCTTTATCAAGCATTTTCCATTCTACGGCTTTCGTCAGCATTGTTTTTAAGGTAGTTAATGGACGGTTGATACTCTCAGGTTTCGGCTTTCTTTCAGGTTTTAGCTCAGTTGTAGGTTTCTTACTTTTGGGTTTAATAATTCTTGCAAGCTCGGCATTTTGCCATTGCTCAATCTGCTCAGTTGAAATATCGGACAAAAACATCTTACCGAAATAATTATTAAGTTGTCCGACTAAAAACTTTTCAACTTTTTCCCAGCCCTTATTCCGAGCAGAAGCAAAATCAGAGTATTTTTCTACAAGCTGAGAAAAGGTATATTCGGGTTTTGGCTGTTTAAATTTTTCTGGATGCCAAAGCCCAAGCCTGCCTTTTTTCTTTGCCTCGTCTAACATTTTCTGAGCTTCTGCCTCATCGGTAGTGCCAGTAGAAAGTTGATACCTTGTCGGCTTTCCATCAACATAATCAACATACGACACATACCAATTATCCGAGCCTTTTCTTTTGTATAAGCCGTCTCTTTTAGCTTTGCGTGACATAATTACCTTCCTTTCCGCAAAGCCTGAAAACCCCCGCATTGTCAAAGAGCAACTACCCTTACTTCTTACCTTAGATTTTACCATATTTACCCCCTTATTTAAGAGTGAATTTTACCGCTTAATACCTTTGTTTTGATGTCCTGAAATCTCTGATGCCCCTGTGTGAAACCATTTTTTTTGTAAGGCTTTTTAACTGGTGCTGGTAAAGTCGGGGCTATGGGCTTAATAGTTTCTTCCTCTATAAGCTTACCGTCCATCCAAGCATAGACTTTATCTAAATCAAATCTAAGCAATCGTCCAAACTTTAAATATGGAATTTTCCCTTGATGTACCATTCCATAGATTGTCTTCTTCGGCACTTTCAAGATTGCCGATAACTCATCAAGGGTGACGATATTTAAATCTTCTGCCTTCATTTTTTTAGATTATCAGAAAGGCTATAGGTAGCTGGAAAAAAGTCTGGAAAACGGGCAAAACAGTATACTTTACCTCTGAGAAACTTCACATAAAACTATAGGGTTGCAAGGGATACATCCCTGCCCCCTTGTGGGTAGGTACATCCTGCAAAAAAGGTGGGATTGTTTTGAGTCGGGTAATTCTTAATAGAATTACCCGACTCCCTTATATCAGGAAAGCTTTTTATTTTTCCTGTTAAGCTTCCGCTCCTGCCGTATCTTCTCGGCATAAGCCTTACCAGCCATAGAAAATACCGCTTCAATGCTTGTCTCGTACCATGTCCGCAAACCTTTTTCCTTTACCCTGATTATCCCGCAAGGCTCTAACTGGATAATAATATGCCTTCCCCTGTAATTACTCTTTGTCTCTCTCTTAATTGTCTTATTAAGTGTTGTCATCGTCGTTTCTCCTTTCTTTAGAGACGGGGATTATTCCCCGTCCTCTTTCTGGTTTTTTTTAGTGATAAAATCAACGGCTTTCTGAGCCTGAGCCGCAGCCGTTACAACTATCTTCTTGTCTTCCCTGATTGTCTTAATCCAAGACTGTAAATAACTGGCACTGTTATCTATAGTCTTGTTTTCAATTCCCGTTATCCCGCAAAGAAAACTTGCGCCCATTTCTGCTACTAATTCTTC
>JADFXI010000011.1 GCA_015233655.1 Nitrospirota bacterium
AACATACTGGTGGATGATCGACTATAACGAGCAGCGGCCTCACGATTCTCTGGGCGATTTGACACCTGCTGAATATATGGAACAAAATGTCGGAACCTCTACTTTACAACTGTCAACCTAATGGGGAAGCTTACGATAGATTCTCCTATTTACCAGCAGCTATTGTATACGTACAAAGTCTATCGTTTTATTCAGAATAGACTATTTCAAGATGGACATGAGAAAGACTTTGCAGTTCATATTAGTGAACTTCTTGCCTATGGCATTTATAAGAAACTTGAAGACACTATAGTTGATTTGAACGACGAGAAGCTGCGGAATGCTTATTCTTATGCCTTTAAAATAATTGAGAAAATAGTAAATGCAGAGTTGGTCGAGCACAATAAACAAGGGAAGGCATTTTCTTATAACGGTTACTTCAAGAAACCTAAATGCAGATTTGAATACAATAAAGAAGCAGGTCTTATTGAGAATGATAATATCCTGGCGACCTTAAAGACACGTAATAATAAAGGGGAAGGTTCTATTTAATTAGCCTAATGGAAACAATCGAGGATAAAGAGTCTAAAATGTGTATCAGTGCAGGCTTTGCCGGTAAAATACCCAAAATAAAATAGAACCGTCCCCTTTAATTTTCTTGATCGATTCCCGACATTAGGATGCCTCTTCTCAAGAGGTCGCTTGCCTGGGTTGCATAACAGTCGCCTGGGCAGGGCAGACAGAGACGCAAAGTCCGCATCCTAGGCATTGATCGGCGTTATAATGCATCTGCTCGTCTGTAAAAGTTCGGGCATCGAAGACGCATCTTTTGACACAATCTCCGCAGTCGATGCACTTGTCTATGTCGGTTACGGCAACATATTCAGACCGGACCATCAAATCCTTGCGGTTAAATGACTTCATTAACTGGATATCATGGCAGCAACAGGAGCAACAACTGCACAGCGCAACAATTTTATGGTCCGGCATGTAAAGGCTCAGATGGACCAAACCGTTTTCATCGGCTTTGCGCAATACTTCCGCTGCCTCTGATAAGGAGATGTGACGCGCTAACCCTTTTGCAACGAATTTCTCCCCAAGCTCATTAAGCGTTAAGCAGACCTCTAAAGGCTTATCGCAGCGGGAATAATGGACCCTGCAAAGGCATTTCTGCAACGCAATGGATTTTGCATCACTTAAAATATTCTTGACTTGCTCAGCCGGGAGTATCCATTGCTGAGCTTGAAGGGATTCCCCGACAGGGACCACTCTTGAAGAAAAGGAAATCGTTCCGCTCGCCAGCCACTGATCATATTTAACAAGTCTCTCTTTCAGGAAATCATCCATAACTTTTTGCCTCCGGCTTAATCTCGTTCAAGACTGTTCAGCCACTCCTGAATATATCAATGCCGATAACACGCGCACTTTGAGCCCTGGACAGCCTTTCTCTCAGCAAACCTCTTTTCTATATCGATGATGATCTCCTGCCTGGTCTTGCCCCAGATGGGTGCGATCAATATGGCGTCAGGGGACGTAGCGAAGAAGCGCTGCAAGACGATTTCGGGAGAGAGCCTTTCGACGAAGTTGACGAGAAAATCGAGATACTCTTCATAAGCGAACGTAGGGAAAGGATCACTTAGATATGCGGTTGCAAGCGGCGTGTTCTTTACTATCTGGAGTTGATGTATTTTTAGAAAGCCGATGGGAAGATTCGAGAGTTCATCAGCCATCGCAAGCGTCTCATCCAACGTTTCAGTAGGCAGCCCGGCAATTATATGAGCGCCGATGTGAATGCCTTTGCCTGTGGTCATTTCAACGGCATCGAGAAATGTCTGGTAATCATGGCCGCGCAATATATAGTCGAGTGATTTGTCATACATCGATTGCAGGCCGTACTCGACGAGGACGAAGTGTTTCTCGGCGAGTGACTGTAGCAATTCAATCTTCTCAGGGTCGACGCAGTCAGGTCTCGTGCCGATTGCGAGACCGATAACGCCTGGTTCGGCAAGGGCCTGGCCGTAAGCATCTGCCAGCTCGTTCACCGAGGCGTACGTGTTTGTATACGGCTGGAAATAGACGAGAAATTTAGACGCCTTGTACCTGCCCGAAAGATATGTAATCCCATCTCTAATCTGTTTCGAAAGCGGGATTTCAGACTTGCATTCCGACGGCCTGAAACTGCTGTTATTGCAATAGATACAGCCTGTTACGCCAAGTGTGCCGTCCCTGTTCGGACAGGTGAAACCTGCATCGACATTCACCTTATACACGATGGTGCCGAATCTCTTTCTCAGCCAGGGGCCGAACGCATTATATCTGCCTGCCATATTTAATTATTCAGATTCGGCGTCGGTCTTGTCAAACAGGCGCGGCATTCGAGCGTCAGCCCGTTAAGTTTTGATTACGCATCTTGAAGATATCTGCCTATCTGCTATAATATGCCCATAAACTTCTTAAATAGGAGGACGTATGGCTCTACAAGGTCTCATGGACGCAATTGATTTGAAAAATGGTTCTGTTACTATTAAAGATAAAACTGCCGTCCGTGCTGTTATGGACAGACTGGTCTATGCCGCTGTTTTCGAGCCTGATGATGAAAAGAGGAAAGCCTTTTTTATGCTTGTAAAAGAGACCGCAAAGGCATACGGCGCGTACCCTGCTTCCATCCAGGGCCTTTATGAAGAGATGGGCAGAAATTATCCCGGCTTTACCGTTCCTGCAATGAATATAAGGGGACTTACTTATGATGCGGCAAGGGCGGCATTCAGAAAGGCGCATGCATTGAAAGTCGGTCCCATGATCTTCGAGATCGCAAGGTCTGAGATAGGCTATACAAAACAGCGGCCGCTGGAATACGCTGCGGTTGTTCTCGCGGCTGCGGTGAGAGAAGGGCACGAGGGCCCTGTTTTTATTCAGGGCGACCATTTCCAGTTGGTGAGGAAGAACTACCTGAGTGACCCTGCTGCTGAAGTGAACTACATAAAGGGCCTGATTGCCGAGGCCATTGAAGCCGAATTTTACAACATTGATATAGACTCCTCCACACTCGTTGATCTTTCCCAGGCCACCATTAAAGAGCAGCAGAGGCCCAATTTTGAGCGGACCGCTGAATTGGCAATGCATGTAAGGCAGTTGCAGCCAACAGGCATAGAGATTTCGATAGGGGGAGAAATCGGGGAAATAGGCACCAAGAACAGCAATCCGGATGAGTTAAAGGCTTATCTCGACGGGTTCAAGGAGACTTTTAAAGGGACCAAAGGACTCAGCAAGCTCAGTGTTCAGACCGGCACAAGCCACGGCGGTGTCGTTCTGCCTGACGGCACCCTCGCAAAAGTAAAGATAGATTTCGAAACTCTGAGAAGCCTGTCTGAACATGCCAGGAAAGATTACGGCCTGTCAGGGTGCGTACAGCATGGGGCTTCCACTCTTCCGGATGATGCGTTCCATATGTTCCCTGAGACAACCACTTCGGAAGTGCATCTTGCCACCGGCTTCCAGAACATCATGTACGATAACGCCGGTCTCGATGCGGCCTTCAGGGCAGAGGTTTACGCTTTCATTTCGAAGGAGTATGCCAAAGAGAGGAAAGAGGGACAGACCGAGGAGCAGTTTATCTACAGCACCCGTAAAAAGGGCTTTGGCCCCTTGAAGAAAAAATGGTGGGATTTGCCGGCTGATGTCAAGGCCCCGATTATAAAAGAGCTTGAAGACAAATTCGCATTGCTTTTTGGACAGATAAAAGTCACCGGCACCGAGGACATACTCAAGAAAACCATCAAACCTGTTGTGATCAAGAAAGAGATCAGGACGGATTTGCTGGGCCTGTAGAGGGAGACTAATATGGATAATCAGAGACTGGACCCTGGGCTGCCACTGATCCAGGAGGCAGATCTTGCGGGCAAGACCGTCCTTGTCAGGTTCGATCACAATGTAGTAAAGGACGGCGTAATTAAAGACCCTTACAGAATTGACAGGACCTTCGGCACGCTCTATAACATTGTGGAGCGCGGCGGAAGGCCGATATTGATGACCCATGTCGGAAGGCCGAAGGACAAGAAGACAGGCGACATAACCTGCCGATCCAGCGATTCTGTCGAGCCGATTGCGGAATATCTGGAGCATAAGCTGCACACCACTTTCCATATACCACGCTTTAATATTGATGCCAAATTGGGCGTAACCGGCATAGACACTTCCATCAATCTTGCCATCCGCAATCTGCGCGAACATAAAATAGGCGGCATATATCTTCCGAATACCCGATGGTTTCAAGGAGAAGAGACACAGGGTCCGGCGCGGGAAAACTTTGCGCTACAGCTCGCGGGGCTTGCCGATATTTATATCAACGATGCATTCGGCTCGTGGCAGCCGCACGCATCGACTTATGACCTGACAAAATTTCTGCCTTCATACGCCGGTTTTTTGATGCAGCAGGAAATAGCGAATCTGAATTCGGTCATAAATCCGGCCCGTCCGTTTGTCGCCGTCGTGGCCGGGTCGAAATACGACACTAAGATCGGCCCACTCTATGCTATCTATGACAAGGTCGACAAACTGATTCTGGGCGGGGTTATCTATAACGCTTTCCTCTGCGCCAAATACGGCATCAGCATTGCAGGAGTATCAGACACCGACATTACTGCGGCAAAAGACCTTGTAGAAAAGGACCGCATGAACCAAAAAATTGTAGAGCTGCCGTTCCTTGTCGAGTCAGACACTCTCGAAGGAAGAGTTGATGGCAAATACAGGACCATAAGCATAGGAGATTTCTCTCAGGGCAAGAAATATAACTATATACTGGACATAGATGCGCGCTCTTTTGAAGACGGGGCCGTAGTAGGAAGCATCCTGGGAGCCAAGACGATCTTTGTCAATGCCGTAATGGGTTTCACCCCGCATTTTACAGCGGGGTCCGCCGCACTCGACAGCACTATAGACCATAACAGCACCGCGATTAAAATGTACGGGGGCGGAGACACCCTGCAGGAATTCAAGAATTTGTGCCCCGGCCTCTATCTTTCGGTGCTCGATAATACCAAATACTATTTCTTTACCGGAGGCGGCACGGTCCTTACCGCTATAGAACAAGGCAGCCCTTACGGACTAAAACCCGTTCAGGCGCTGATGGACAATAAGAAGCGCACATAACAGTCGAACCACTTAGTGCTTTACTCTCTGTCCTCTGTGGTTGATTATTGACAATATATAAGGAGGGTCCAATGGCGAATATTAAAAAGATAGGTGTAATAACGAGCGGCGGTGATTGCGGCGGCCTTAATGCAGTTATTAAAGGGGTATCACGCGAGGCGTATTTTCATGGAATCGAATCGGTCGTAATTCCCAACGGCTATGCCGGCCTGTACAATCTCGTTGACCTCGAATCAGTAGTCTTGCTTAATGCCGAGAGGATAAGCCGCATTGAGGCCTCGCTTGCCGGAAGCGAAGCCGGCCATTCACGCGTGAAGATAAGTAAAATAGCGGACCCCAACAAGTATGAGCGCATTAAAGCAGGGCTCAAGAAATTCGGCATCGACGCCCTCGTCATAAGCGGCGGCGACGACACGGGCAGTGTTGTGGTAGACCTTGGCGGCAAGGGCATACCCTGCATACATGTACCCAAGACAATGGACCTGGACCTCCAGCCTTACAGCGTAGGGGGCGATTCATCCATTAACAGGATTGCCGTCTTCACCCGGGAGTTGAAGACAACCGGATTAAGCCACAACCGCATTTTGGTAATCGAGGTCTTCGGCAGATATGTCGGGCATACTGCGCTGCACGGGGGCATTGGTGCAGAGGCGGACTGTATTTTGATACCTGAAATCCCGGTAGACTTTGATGTCGTCTATGACCATATGAAAGCCACGTACTGCAACAGGATCTTGCGAAGCGATGTCAAGGCCGGAACATATATTATTGTTGTTGCCGAAGGATTGAAAAATGCCAGCGGTGAAATGCTGTACGACGAATCTGCGGGAGTGGATGCGTTCGGGCATAAGAAACTCGCGGGCGCTGCGAGATACGTGAGACAGCAACTCGAAAGACGCCTGAAAGACGATCCGGGGATGAAGGAGTTTATGATCAAAACCGGCATGTATGCTCCGGGCGTATACGAACTCCCAGAGGTGCGTGAAGTCACTCCGGGACATCTCGTCCGGTCCGGCGGGTCTTCTGCCTATGACGTTAATTTCGGATACAAGGCAGGTGCCTGCGCAGTGCTGCTTCTGATGGAGGGGAAGACCAGCTTTACCATTTCTGACGTGGACGGCAACAAAATATGTTATATTCCTACGACCGAGGCAATCAAGCGGAGAGAGGTGGATGTTGCCGAGATCGCGCTCTTCGAGAGCCTTGGCACCTGTTTCGGGCGGAGGCCTGAGAAGTTCGAGTATGAACTTGTCGAGAGAAAACCCCCTATAACGAGGCACGTTTAATATGGCCATTGCGAAACATCTGTCATGAACGGTAAAAACAACAATATTTTCGGAATAATAGTGGGCGGAGGGCCGGCCCCGGGGATCAATGGGGTAATCAGTTCTGCTACTATCGAGGCCATCAATCAAGGCAAAAAAGTTGTCGGCATAAAGGGCGGCTTCAAACCGCTTTTTGAGGGCAATACCGACTGTGCTCTTCCACTCACCATAAATGCTGTCTCAAGGATACATGCA
This sequence comes from Nitrospirota bacterium, assembly GCA_015233655.1. GTDB lineage: Bacteria > Nitrospirota > Thermodesulfovibrionia > Thermodesulfovibrionales > Dissulfurispiraceae > JADFXI01. The sequence continues at coordinate 6,648 of JADFXI010000011.1, forward strand.
ACAGGCGGTTCTATCTTAAGGACTTCGAGGGACTTCCCTGACAGGGTAAAAGAGAAGTTCAGCGTCTTGATGTCGACGCTCAGACAGATCGGCATCAGCCATCTCGTCACTGTCGGCGGCGAGGGCACATTGTTTATGGCCAACTGGATCGATCGTGAATCCAGGGGTGACATGAATGTCGTGCATGTGCCGAAGACCATCGATAACGATATCCCATTGCCCGGGGGCGCCTCGACCTTCGGCTATCAGACGGCGCGCCATTTCGGTGTCGAGATCGTCCAGAACATAATGGAAGATGCCAAGACAACCGGACGGTGGTACTTTATTACGACTATGGGCAGGCATGCAGGCCACCTCGCCCTCGGCATCGGGAAAGCTGCCGGAGCAACAATAACGCTCATTGCCGAGGAATTCACTGAGGAAAAGGTCTCCTTTAAAAAGGTCGCCGATGTGCTCGCAGGCTCCATTATCAAGAGGCTGGCTTACGGCATCGACCACGGAGTTGCCATACTCGCTGAAGGCTTGTCGGAAAAATTTGATTATGAAGAACTGAAAGATTATGAGCAGGTGGAAAAGGATGAGACCGGCAGGACCAGGCTCTCCGAGATCCAGCTCGGCAGGGTATTAAAGAATATTGTTATGCAGACGCTTGAGTCTATGGGACTGCACGTTACCATTGTGGATAAGAATATCGGTTACGAACTGCGGGCTGCCGACCCCATCCCCTTCGACCTCGAATATACGAGAGACCTGGGATATGGCGCTGTCCGTTACCTTATAAAGGGCGGAACAGGCGCAATGATTGTACTCAATGACGGTCATCTCAGGGCAATACCTTTTGCCGACCTTGCGGACTATCCGTCAGGCCGCATCAAGGTCAGGATTGTGGACATTACTTCCGAGACCTATGAAGTGGCATTGAAGTATATGCGGCGGCTTGAGTGCGATGACTTTGAAGGAGAGCGGCTGCAACGGCTGGCGGGAATAACGCATTTGAGCGCCTCCGAGTTTGTCGACAGATTCGGCTATCTCGCAGGCATCTGAGAAGGGGCGGGCCGTGAACAACCCGGTGGACGATCTCGAGAGGGCCGAAAGACTCAGGCTTGTTTTTCAGTCGCTTTACGAAGTCAACAAGAGGATACCTGTTATTGTCGAGGGGAAGAAGGACGTTGCCGCCCTGAGGAAGATAGGTCTTGTAGGCGAAATCATCACGCTGCACCGCGGCCACGGCATATATGAATTCTGCGAAGATATTGCTGAACGTTTTAACCGGGTGGTCCTCCTTATGGACTGGGACAATAAAGGAGAGGCCCTCTACAAGACCGTGTCATCTAATCTTGGGGGGATTTGGGAAGAGTTCTCGCCGTTCCGTGAAATCGTCAAAGTGCTTTGCCAGAAAGATATAAAGGACATAGAGGGGGTCCCGCTCCTTCTTGAACGCCTGGCACGCAGTCAAGTTACTGTCGGAGAGGCCGAAGAGGCAGAAGGCTTCAAAGGCGACATCTGATGATAAATCAGTTTGGGCGGAAAGGTGAGGACATCGCCGCCGAATACCTGAAGGCAAAGGGGTACAAGATACTGCACCGCAATTTCAGGACCCCGGTTGGCGAGGCCGATATAATTGTCAGTGATAACGATGTCCTCGTCTTTGTCGAGGTAAAGGCAAGGACAGGCAGATCCTTCGGTGAGCCGTTTGAGGCTGTAGACTTTCGCAAGCAGGGAAAGATCAGGAAAATCGCGCTTTATTATCTCAAGTTGCACAAGTTTGAAAAGCAGGTCAGGTTTGACGTGGTGAGCATTGTATCCAGAAATGGGGACCACGATATAAGGCACATAATGGAAGCCTTTTAATAAGTATCGGGCGGTACGGAGGACTTTATGTTTGTCTATCTGAACAATAAACTCGTGCCCTCTGCCGAGGCCAAGGTCTCTGTCTTCGACCACGGTTTTCTATACGGCGACGGAATATACGAGACGATGCGCGTATATGAAGGCGTCGTTTTCCAGGTTGACGAACACCTGAAACGTTTGCGCCGTTCCGCCTCGCTGATAGGGCTTGATGTCCCCAAGAGTGATGACGACATTAAGGCATCTGTATATGAGACTCTTATAGCAAACACATTGAGTGATGCATACTTGCGATTGACGATCTCAAGGGGGTACGGCGAGATAGGGCTCGACCCCGACCTCTGCAAAGAGCCTACCTTTATCATCATTGCCCAAAAATTCAAGAGCTATCCGCGCTCCTATTATGAAGAAGGAATAAGCCTGAAGATCGCCTCGGTCAGAAGAAATTTGATAGAAGCGTTGAATCCGCAGATTAAATCGCTCAACTTCCTCAATAACATACTTGCCAAGATTGAGGCCCGAAAAGCGGGTGCAAACGAAGCTATAATGCTCAATGCATCGGGGCATCTTGCGGAGGGAACGATAAGCAACATCTTCTTTTTAAGAGATGGCGTACTGAATACCCCCTCAATCGGTTGCGGGATACTTGACGGCATTACCAGGTCGCTGGTTATCGATCTCGCTGCCAAGAATTCAATTCTTGTAAAAGAGGGCGAGTTTGTCCCTGAGGATTTGCTCGGGGCCTCGGAAGTTTTCATAACCAACTCGACTATGGAAGTGATGCCTGTGAGCAAGGTCGATGAAAAGACTTTCAAGGCAGGAGAAACCGCCGCCCTGCTCCTTGCTAAATACAAAAAAGAGGTGACCGGCTATGTCAGAGAAAAAAAAGAAGAAGCCCCATCATTATGGGAATAAACATATTTCGCCGGCGGAATTAGGGCGATATATCGAACAGACTCTCCTGACGCCAAACGCCACGGAAGCGGACGTCATTAAGCTCTGTAAGAGCGCGATAAGATATAATTTTTGTTCCGTTTGCGTACACCCTTACTATGTTCCGCTCAGCAAGGCCATTCTCAGCGGCCATGAGACAACGGTAACGACTGTAATCGGGTTCCCGCTCGGCATGACCATGAAGAATATCAAGGTCTATGAAGCTATGCAGGCGGCCCTGTACGGCGCCCAGGAACTTGATGTTGTCCTTAATATAGGCGCGGTCAAATCCGGCAACCTCGATTATGTGGCAGGAGAGCTGTCGGAGATCTTAGCTGCCAACAAGTCCATTGTCCACACAGCCATTATCGAAACATGTTATCTGACAGAGAAAGAGAAGAGCGCCGTTACAGAAATAGCCGCTGGTTGCGGGGTCGGCTTCATAAAAACATCGACCGGATTCGGTCCTAAAGGCGCAACCGACAAAGACGTCAAGCTGATCAAAAACGTTCTAAAAGATCGGGCTGGTGTAAAGGCGTCCGGCAACATCCGGACTTTACCGCAGGTCATGCGTTTGATCAAGTCAGGTGCCGCACGCATTGGGACAAGCGCCGGCCTCGAAATAATGCAGGAAGCACTCGCTTCATAACTCAGTATGCGCAGAATGTTTCCCGGTCTGCTCAGTCGTTAATCAGTTATAATAATCAGATGCGCATTCTCCATACAGAATGGTCTGACGCCCTCGGGGGACAGGAAAAAAGGATTTTGGCCGAATGCTCTGGACTCATTGAGCGAGGACATTATGCTGCCATAGCCTGCCGGGAAATTGCGAGGATTAAGGTGGAAGCGCATAAACAAGGCATCGACGTTTTTACCTTTCCTTTTAAAAGCACTTCAGATATCGGGACGATCGAGGGCCTGGTCAGACACATAAGGGGCAACGCGTATGATATAGTCAACACCCATAGCGGTAAAGACTCCTGGGTCGGCGGCATAGCCGCAAAACTCGCCCGCGTGCCGGTGCTTGTAAGGACCAGGCATTTGAACATCCCGCTGAGAAGAAATATTTTCAATTTCATACACTACCTGCCTGATATGTACATAAGCTGCGGAGAAAACATGAGGAACACACTCGTATCAAAGTGCGGGTTCCCTGCTGACAAGGTGGTGAACATATCTACGGGAGTAAGCGATGATTTTTTCAATGTAAAGAGAAACCCAACGTTGAAAAAGAAATACGGGTTAGAGGCAGATGCCCTTGTAATAGCGAAAGTCGGCATATTCAGAAGGGTCAAAGCGCATCAGGTCACTCTGAAATGCGTTAGAAGGGTCGTGGACGAATTACCGAATGCGAGGTTCCTTTTTGTCGGAGACGGGCCAGACAGGGAGGAAATGGAAGGACTTGCAAGAAAGCTCGGCGTCGCAGAGTATGTTATCTTCACAGGGTTTATTAATGATATAGCCGAAGTGTATTCCTTCAGCGATCTGTCTATCCTGAGTTCACTTTCAGAAGGGATCCCTCAGAGCATTATGCAGGCCATGGCTGCCGGTGTTCCGGTAGTTGCAACGCGAGTCGGCGGCATCCCGGAAATAATATCACACATGGAGACAGGCATACTGGTCGAGCCGCTTGATCACGAGGCCCTTGCAGAGGGCATCATCAAAATATTGCGAAACAGCGATTTGGCCGCGTCGTTCAGCGAGAAGGCGAAGGAGTTCGTGTTAAAGCATCACTCGATGCGGATTATGCTCGACAAAACCGAGTCACTTTATCGTTCCTTGCTCGAAAAGAAGAGAAATGAGAATTCATCCAACTGATTTCCTTTTATATTGGGCCGTAAATATTTTGAATTCATTCGACCGGAGAGACCGGTCATTGGAGAGTTTTAGGCCTGAATACGTCAGGACTATCCTTATTATTTCTTCTACCGGACTGGGCGATACCCTGCTTTCGACTCCTGCCATAAGTTCGATCAGGCAACGATATCCGCGTGCCAGGATCATAGCCTTTATGAACTATAAGAACATGGAACTCTTTGCAGATAATCCGGACCTCGATATGATAATTCCCTACCGCGGCGGTTACCGGAGGTTTCTCAGGACTGTCAGGCAATTCCGAAACCTCAGACCTGATGTGGCTGTAATCCTTCACGGCAATGAGCCCCAGGCCACTCCATACTGCTATCTTTCAGGCGCCAGGTACATTGTCAAGGTCCCAAAGTCGCCTGAGTACGGCTATATATTGAGCAATGCCGACAACGGGATCAGTGACATCAGCAAGACCCACAGCATAGATGTCCGCCTGAAAGCAGCGTCCTTAATCGGAGGTGCCGCTGAAAACAAACGCATGACTCTCAATGTCGACAAAGAGGATGAAGCATTCGTCGAAGAGTATCTGAAGACGCAAGGGATCAGCAGCAGCAACATATTGATCGGCTTTCAGACCGGGGCTGCAAAGGGATATAAGGTCTGGCCTGATCAGAATTTTATCGGCCTTGGGAAAAAGCTCCTCGCGGCGGACCCCCGGGTGCGAATTGTTTTGACCGGCGCGCCTAATGAAATTAAGCATTGCGAATATATCGCCGACAACATCGGGAAAGGTGCCCTCTCCACTGCCGGAAAGATACCGTTGAAACATACGAGGGCACTTATTAAGCGGCTTTCGCTCCTTGTGACAAACGACACAGGCACAATGCATATGGCTATTGCGCTCGGCACCAGGACGGTCTCTCTTTTCTGCCCTACCGATTACCGCTGTTACGGGCCGCTATATGACCTGCATCTCCACAGGGTCATCGCAAAAGAAAAACCCTGTCCAGAATGCAGATACGCAAAATGCAAGGAGCCTTTCTGCATGGGTGCTATTACAACGGATGAGGTTTTCCGGGTTATCGAAGATGATCTTCTCAGGGATTAAATCAGTACTCGTTCTCAAGCTGCGCCACATAGGAGATGTGCTCCTGACAGTGCCGGTATTCAGGGCCCTCAAGGAGACTTTCCCCGATGCCCGCGTGAGTGCGCTGGTAAACGCCGGGACAGAAGCTGTTCTTCAGGGCAATCCTCTTATAAACGATATCATTGTCTTAGACAGAGGGGTCAAGTCCCTTCCTCCGGCAACGCGGCTCTTGAAGGAATGGTCTTTCCTCAGGGCCCTTTCGAAGAGAGCATTTGACATGACGGTTGACCTGACCGGAGGTGACAGGGCCGCGGTTGCATCCTTTGCAACAGGTGCCAAAGTCAGGATTGGCTTGAACTCCGGAGAAGGACTCATGGGCAAGAGGCTGCTCTATACCCATCTGTCCTCGCCTGACGTCCATAAACATACTGTGTTTTATAATCTCGAAATTGTTCGCCCGTTCGGCATATCCACTGATGACCATTCTATCGACTTCTATACTTCGGAAGAGGACAGAGTGTTTATAGACAAGGTGCTCGAAGAGCATAAAGTCGGAGCAGGGGCCATGATAGTGCATGTCCACCCGACGTCCCGCTGGCTCTTTAAATGCTGGAACGACAACTACATGGCCGATGTTATCAGATGGCTGCTGGAGAAGGACATGTTTGTTGCGGTTACTGCTTCGCCGGATAGTCGTGAGATCGAGAAGGCAGGCAGGATACTGGAACTGGTCGGCGAAAGACAGAGGCTAATCGACCTGCGGGGGAAAACGACAATCAAGCAACTCGGCGCCCTCTCAAAAGCCTCGCGGCTTTTTTTCGGAGTCGATTCCGCTCCCATGCACATTGCAGCAGCAGTGGGCACGCCTGTTGTGGCGCTTTTCGGCCCCAGCGGTGCTTTTAACTGGGGGCCCTGGGACAACAATGAAAGAGGCGTATCCAGCGGGAGTCCAGCTGTGACGCCATATGCGAAAAGAAACGGCATCCAGACATTCGGCATTCATACTGTAATTCAGCAGGAAAGGGATTGTGTCCCGTGCGGCTGCGACGGCTGCGCGGGCAGTAAAACGAGCGACTGTCTTGAGGAAATAAAGGCGTCAGTGGTCAAGGAGATCTTGGCGGAGCGGTTGAAAACCGGCGTCAGTTCCTGACATCATTTTATATTGCCTAATATTTTTATAAAAGTCTTTAAAAGTTCCGGATCGTAATGCGCAGTCTCGCCGGACATTTTCTGAAGGGCCTGAAACGGTTTATATGCAATCTTGTAAAGACGCTCGGTTGTCAATACATCATAGTAATCCGCGATAGCGGATATTCTCCCAAAGAGTTCTATTCTACTTCCTGAGAGACCGCCTGGATATCCCTTGCCCGACAGCTTTTCGTGATGCTGCAACAAAGCGACAAGTGACTCATCGGGAAAGCCCTCATGAGAGCGCATAAGCTTTTCGCCCTCGCTGACATGGTTTTTAAAGATGTTGAATTCCATATCGTTCAGCCTTCCCTGTCTGTTCAATATTTCGTGGGAAATAGCGATTTTACCTATATCATGAAGAATGGCCCCCAGTCCGAGCTTTTCGAGATCTCCTGTTTTCATGCCTATTGCCGTGCCAAGGCCGATTGATAAGACAGCGACATTGACAGAATGGGCGTATGTATAATAATCATGTCCTTTTAAGCTTAACAAAGTGCATATCGCGTCCCTGTTCCCGCTGATAGAACCAATTATCTCGTTGACCAGAGCATGTATCTTCTTTATTTTTTTCCCGCTCTTCGGGTCGTCAAAAAAATCATGCAATGCTATCTTTGTCATTTCCTTAAGGACCAGCGTTTTTATCCCCGGCTTATTGCTTTCAGACGATTCGAGTTCAGGCAGGGCACTTATGTATTCATGATAACGATGAAGGTCGGACCTCTTTATGACCATATCTCCGGAGTCGCCTGGCATGCCCTCGCCAACCTCTGCAGGCATATCATCGGTTGCTTCGACAACAGGATGAAAATTAAGGCCGTCACGCAAAAACAGGCCGAAATTTATCTTACCGCCGGGCTTGATCAATGCGGGATCTATTTGGTGGAAGCGCTCCTTGTTATAAGAATATTTCTTGAATTCAGCTGTACTGCCTGCATCATCGTCGGTCTGTAGCGAGGAGCGGTGCCTGGAGATGTAAAATTCAAAATCCGGGATATCCCTTGTATGAATGTAGACATTCGATATACCCTTTTCCGTCAGCAATTCCTTTGAAATAATTGCATAAAGCATACCCCTGTTGAGAAAGACCTTTAACAGCCGGTTTTCCTTGATAAAAATATCACAGGGGAGTCTTGTGCCGACGATAAGCTGCCTTAACGGAATAGTGGCATACGGCCCTTCTATCTCAGTGACTTTCGTTACCATAATTATATTATATATCGTACAATAGAACGTATGTCTTCAATAATCAATACTGAGCCGAAAAGCCGGGGGGCCGGGTGAGACCGGTGCCTGTGCTGATGTATCACCATGTCAACCCGCATAAGGGTGACATGATAACTATTTCCCCCGAGATTTTTGACGGTCAGATGCGCTACCTCGCCGAATCAGGCTACAGGACCCTTACCCTCGATGAACTGGCCTCGTATATCACCGGCGAACTAATCCTGGAGCAAAAGGCGGTCGCAATCACTTTTGATGACGGCTGGCTCGACAATTACCTTTTTGCATGGCCGGTCATCGAAAAATACGGCATAAAGGCAGCTGTCTTTGTTGTAACAGACTGGGTTGAGAAGGCATCAGAAGGAAAATCGAGTATACCTGAAGCGGTCCCGACCCACAGCGAATCAAAGGACCTCGTTGCCGGAGGGCTCTGCAGTCAGGTCATACTCAACTGGGAAATCATCGCTAAAATGGCCGGAAGCGGACTGGTTAACTTTTATTCTCATTCCAGAAGCCATCCTGAATGCGACTCGCTCTCACCTGCCGCCCTGACAGACGAACTGGCGGGGTCCAGGTCTGTAATTGAAGAAAGGCTTAAGCGGCCATGTCCTTATCTCTGCTGGCCTAAGGGGAAATATAGTAATCTCGCTGTAAGTGCTGCCAGGGATGCCGGGTACAAGACCCTGTTTACTACAAAGGCCGGGGTTGTGACAGCAGGTTCTGACCCGCTTGCAATCAGCAGAATCGTGGTCAAGGACAGCATCCCGTGGTTTAAGAAAAGGTTGAATATATATACGGGCCCGCTGCTTTCTAAACTCTACCTTCTTATAAAAAAGAAATGAGAAGGTCGCATAAATAACCATGACAGGAAGGAATAACGGCTTAAGCATCGTATCCTATGTGCCGCACGGATCTGTGCCGGACACCAGAGGGTTTGCGCCTTCCTTAGTAGCCTATAATTTAATGCGGAACTTCAGCCGGATCTCTTCTATAACTATATGCGGCCTGGAAGCGGCCACAGAGGCTTATGAAGTCAATCCGGAAATCGGGCCTATCTACAGAATTGGGGAAGGCAAGATCTATAGGAGGCTGTTTAGGAAAATTACTAAGCTCGATCCTTATCCCCTTCATGCCAGAGCTGCAAATATTGTCCGAAAGATTTCTCCTGATATCTTTCATGCCCACCAGTTGGAGTTCCCTGTCAACGATTTCCTGAGACGCCTCGGCAGGAGAATTCCTGTAGTTGTCCACGCTCATGTGATAGACAGAACGTTTTCTTTGAAGAATGGCAGCGCCGATCTTTATGTTGCTGTCTCCGAATATGTCAGGGATGAATTGGCGGATAAGGGCTATCCGGAAGATATAATTGATGTTGTTCGCAATGGGGTAGAGACTAATCTGTTCAGGCCGGCCCTGCCGAATGAGAAGCCGGACATACAAAAGCACCTGAACATCCCGGCAGACGCTTTTGTAATATCTTTTGTCGGAAGGATGCAGGAGGCAAAGGGGTTTCACATATTTCTGGGGGCGGCTGAAATCCTCCTGTCAAAATATCCGGGCCTTTATGTCCTTGCTGCAGGCCCGGAGCCTGATGATGCCCGGCGGGACAAAAGCTACGGCACCAGCTGCAATACGAGAATGAAATTACGAACAAAGTACGGCAAGCGTTACAGGGAATTTCCAAGTCTCCCACACAACGAACTCGCTGAGCTGTTCAAAGCAACGGATGTCGCACTGCTGCCGTCGTTTGCAGACGCACAGGGAATGGTCATGATTGAGTCGATGTCGAGCGGATGCATTACGGTTTCTTCGAATCTCGGCGGAATAAAAGAGTCTATTTCCCATGGATCAACGGGATTTCTGCTCAATAAACCTGATAATATAGAAGAGAGCGTTCATTTGATTGAAGAGATAATTGACCACCCCGGACGGTATGAATCCATAAAGGGCAAGGCCCGCCAATTCATCGTGGACAACTTCGACTGGAAGATTTCGGCGTCAAAGATGGAAAAGCTTTATTTCGGGCTTTTCAATAATTTGCGAAAGGAATAAAATATTAAGATGAAAATTCTTTATGCGTGCTGCAGTAAGCTATGACAATTGAGAAGATTTTTAAACAATTCCCTTCAGGGAGCGCTAAGGATGATATAGGCATATTCTGGCTCATGTCCAGGCCTTATGTCCTCAGGCTGGCTGCCGCCATGGTTTGCAGTCTCGTACTTTCGGGGATAAACGGCGCGATTGCCTGGAGCACAAAGTCAGCGGTCGACGACATTCTGATCATGCGTAAAGCCGAATACCTCTACATCCTGCCTGTCGGGGTCATCGTTCTTTTCTCGATGCGAGGCATTTTCACATTCTGCAACAACTACCTCATGTCGTCTATAGGAGCAAAGATCGTTCGTACAGTCAGGCAGGAGGTCTATGACAGGCTGCTGTCGCTGCCCATCTCCTTTCACACGCGTACGTCAAGCGGTGTGATTGTTTCGAAGCTCCTTAACGATATCAGTCTGCTCCAGGGCACAATGGGCACCATAAAGGACTTCAGTGTCGAGATCTGCACCGTTGTCGTTTTGGCCGGCGTGGCGGTTTCACGAAAATGGGACCTGGCCCTGCTGTCCTTTATCGTGGTTCCCATGATCGTTCTCAGCATCGGCAGGTTGGGTTCAAGAATGAGAAAGACCAGCATGCTGTCACGACTAATCATCGCCAAAATCACGGCCATCATCAGCGAAAGTCTCCAGGGAATCAAAATAGTGAAGGCATTTACTATGGAACATGCCTTAAAGACAAAAACCGAGGATGCACTCGGTGATTATTACCGCAACTCGATGAGGGAGACGCGGATCGCCGAGGCCTCGTATGTCATTGCCGAGGCATTGGGCGGCCTGGGGATAGCGGTAATTATGTTCTATGGCTTCAGCCTGGTGCTTTCGAGCCGAATCACTCCGGGTGACTTCATTTCGTTTATTGCTGCGGTAGGGTTGATGTTCACGCCCCTCAAGCGCCTGAGCCGCGTCCATAATAATTTCCAGCAGGGACGGACGGCCATCGAGCGGATCAGGGAGATAGTTGCGGTTGAGCCTGAAAAGCTGGGTGGGGAAGACATATCGGCAAAAGGAGACATCACGTTCGAAAATGTTTCCTTAAGATATCCGTCGTCCCGGAACGATGCCTTGCACAACATAAACCTGTCGGTCAAGCGCGGGGAAATCGTTGCCCTCGTCGGATATAGCGGTGCCGGGAAAAGCACTCTCGTCGATCTCATCGCCGGTTTTTGGTATCCGACCGGCGGGACCGTTTATATAAACAACACAGACATAAAAACTCTCTCTCTGCAATCCCTCAGAAAACATATCGGCTCTGTCACGCAGGACATCGTCCTCTTCGATGATACGATCAAAGAAAATATTCTGTTCGGCAGGCCCGGGGCATCGGACGAAGAAGTGACTGAAGCTGCCAGGGCCGCTTTTGCCCATGAATTCATTATGGAATTGCCCGAAGGCTACGATACGATGATAGGTGAGCGGGGGGTGAGATTGTCCGGGGGACAGAAACAGAGAATCACCATAGCCAGGGCCATTATGAGAAATCCCTCTATCCTCATCCTAGATGAGGCCACATCATCTCTCGATACCGAGTCAGAGCAACAGGTGCAGAAGGCCCTTGAGAAGTTGATGAGCGGCCGGACAACTATCGTCATAGCTCACCGGCTATCGACTGTACAGAAGGCGGACCGGATAGTTGTTATGAGCGGCGGCAAAATTATACAGGAAGGCACTCATGACGACCTGCTGGCACAGGGCGGATTATACCAGGAGTTGTACAGCATGCAGTTTATGAACGCTGAGTCGAGCTGACCCATGTGGCAACTGCTGATGCAACACCGCCTGAAAAAATACAGGGAAAAGAACAAGCCTGCCAGGCTTGATGATATCAAGAATGCTTCATCAGTGCTTTTCTCTGTCTTTGGCCGCTATGGAGACAGCATAATCGCATTTAAAGTCATAAACGAATTTGTCCGCATGTATCCTGGGAAAAAATATATCATACTTACGTCCCACCAGACTCTTCCTTATGCCAAAAGCCTTATTAAGGGCAGTGATGTCAACTTTTACAGCGTGAATAAAAGGAGAGATCCAATCAGGCTTTTCAGAATTATCAGCCTCCTGAAGAAAGAGAATCCGGACATTGGTCTCAATCCGTGGAGTCAGGGGGACGACTCCAGATTTTTTATTACCTTTGCGCGCAATTTCTCTTTTTTCGGGAGCTTTTTCACACATCCCAAAGAATATAACCTGTATAAGACCGCGAGAGACTATCTCTTGATGGACCAACTTGCAGGTGAGACAAATCCCGCACAAACTGCTGTTATCAAGAATATACTTATATCTCCGTTTTCAACAGACGTTACAAAAAGCATGGGCAGTGATGACCTGGCTTCACTGCTGCGCTTCGTCGATCACCGTTTTCCTGGTGCTGATGTGACGGTCGCACTCCAAAAGAGTGATCGGCACGATGTCCCGCAACAGGCGCAGAAATTCCTTTTCGGCAAGGGGCGCAGATCGTCCGAAGATTTCTTGAGACTGCTCAAATCCTCTGACCTGTTTATAGGTGTTGATGCCGGGCCTCTTCACTTGGCTGATGCCATTGGTGTAAAATCCATAGGAATATTCGGACCGACTGCTCCTGAAACCGTTTTAGACAGGGGCAGCGCAGTTGTTCCCTTGCGGCTGCCGGGACTTCAGAACATTTTTTGCTTTGTCCGGGAGTGCAGAAATCCGCTCTGTATTCATAATCTTTTGAAGAATGACCCGTTGGAATACATGACAACTATGAACTTCTCCACTAAACCGTTGCTGGAGGTAAATAAATGCGTAATAGCCTCATTGTAAATATCGGCTTTCTGCTTTTGGGTCTGTTGTTCTTCATCTGGCCGATTCCCGGCACTATTACAATCAGGGATATATCCATTTTTTTGCTATTTGGCATGTTCGCTTACAGCTCATACAGGTCCGGCCCGATTTTACAAGGGACAAAGAAACTCGACACCCCTTTCCTTATACTTGCCGTACTAACCGCATGGATCATGTTGTCAGCGCTCTTTTTTTCAAAAGAGACCGTATGGTCTCTTAAGGAAATAGAAGGCCAGTGGCTTATATCAGTAGTGGTTTTTATCACCGCAGCATTTGCAGGCAATTCTGCAGAGGAAGGCACTTTTTTTAGGAGCGGTAATATAATGACCCTGCTTTTCTCCGTGCTTATGGTCCATATCCTTTATGTCGATATTTACGCGATATATGTATATGCGAAAACAGATGTCCTGCCGATTTGGGTTTTCGGGCTGACACACGGGAAGTCTATAAGCAGCTATCTTTCTCATTTCCTCCTGATGATACTTTGTGTCGAGATCTACTTCAGGAGCAGGCATGGCAAAGGACATCTTACAATCAATAACAGCCTGCTTTTTTTGGCAATGCTGTTAACTCTTTTCAGCATTTATCTGGAAGCTGTAAGAAACGGCACAGTGGAAGCCGTGCTGCTGTTGTTTGTTTTTATTCTTTTGTACTTTTCAGGAAATTACAAAAACATGAAAAAACTGGCGATCATGTCTTCTATGATTATTATCCTGCTTATCTTTGGGTATTTAAGCTCCACCAGTCCCGGTTCCGAGCAGCGGTCCAGGTGGAAGAGCTTCCTCGAAACCGTACCTCTTGCCCTTGATACGCAACACAACAAAGCATGGCTCGATCGCGACAAATATCCTTATCCAAAATTGAAAAGCGGCGAGCCGGTCGCCGGTTCCAACTATGAGAGGATCGCCTGGTTCAAAGAGGGAGTCGTACTGATTATCGAAAACCCGCTCGGAGTGGGGTTTGGCCGCAACGCCTTTGGCCATGCACTCAAATGGAAATACCCTGAAGAGCACATCGGCGGATTCCATAGCCACAGCGGCATCCTGGACTTTTCGATAGGGACGGGAGTGCCGGGATTTCTGCTATGGATGCTCTTTATAATAAGCCTGATGTACCGCTCGCTAACAATTTATCGCAATCAAAAGAGCTATTTTGCGCTTTTGCTTTTCTTTGTCACACTCAACTTTACCCTGAGAAGTGTCGTTGATAGTAATATAAGGGACCACATGCTGCAAATGTTTATGTTTTTGGCCGGTCTCTTGTATGTTTTGATGCTTCGCGAGAAAAATGAATGCGCTTGACGGGGGTATTACATATATGAAAGATAAACTCAATAAATTCGCTGAAAACGTTACTTCACAACATGGAGAAGACGGGATTTTGCGATATATCATCGAATGCCTCGGGGACAAGATTATACGGAGATCCTGCGAATTCGGGGCCTGGGACGGCGTTGGTGCGTCCAACACTTATAATTTATGGTTTAACAAGGGATGGGAAGGGATTTTAATAGAAGGCGATGAAAGGCCTTTTAAGAAACTGCTGGATAGTATAAAAGGGAAGAAAATAACGCCGATTAATATCTATTTAACGGCGCGCGGTGAAAATTCTCTCGACTCAATCTTCAGGAAATATGAATTGAATCCCAAACTAGGCATACTCTCGATAGACATAGATTCCTTCGATTATCATGTCTGGAAAAATATTCAATATGTAGATGCCCAGGTCGTATTAGTGGAATTCAATCAATGGCTCCCCCCGATCATTGATTATTACGATCCGGAGGGTGAATTATATCTGCGCTGTTCTGCAAAAGCTTTAGAAAGTCTGGGTGCGGGGAAAGGGTATAAATTAATCTGCTGCACAAAGACCAATGCCATTTTTATTAAAGATGAACTTTTCGACCCTGCCTTTTTCCCTGATTATCCGGTCGAGCATCTCTTTGACTGGAGTGAAATTATGCCGATATTAGTTCAAAACGGAGATGGCAACAAATATCCTATCTGGTCCACACGAAATCGGCATGGTTTTAAGTTTGTGCTCAAGATTGTTTATTGGATCTCCTCCAGACTTAGCTGGAAGAAAAAGTGGAGAAGACCTTCTCGCGCGGTACGGGACCAATTAAAGAAATTCGGCATGGATTACTGAATCTTAAAATGAAAAACTTATGAAAGTGTTGTTTACAAACTTTCACCCGTTCGACGGTGGAGGACATACCAGCTATATTTTATCGTTGTTTCGGGAGTTCAATCTGAGAGAAATAGATGCTTTTGTTGCGTGTCCGGCAACGAGCAAATTAAATATAGCGGCCCAAAAAATAAGGCCTGAACATGTTCGTGATATTGATTTCCCCGGAAAAATAAGAGAGGCAAGGCAAATTATAGATAGCCTTAAAAAAACAGTCAGCCTGCTCAAAAAGACGGATTTCGATTTAATACATGTTAATGGGTCTCCTGACCATCGCATGATCATTTATGCGAAAATTCTGCTCGGCAGTAAAACGCCTATTCTAAAGACATTGCATAACTCTTTAAGACCGAAAACAGACTTATCGGCAAGAATCAGAAGAAGGCTGTTTGAAGATCACACTATTATAGTATCGGATTATCAACGACAGCTTGCTCTCGACGGCGGGTATAGAGAGAAAGATGTAACTGTAATCAAAAACGGCATTGACACAAACTATTATTATTTTGCTCCGGTGAATAAAGCGCTCAGGGGAAAGTTCGATATCGGTATAAATGATTTTGTATTTGTGAGCACTGCTGGTACGGACGTATCCAAGGGCTGGCCTCTTTTAGTAGAGGCTGTCTCCAGATTGAGTTCAAAAGGCCGGATAAAAATATTGCTTGCCGGAGAGGTCCCGGATCGCTCTGCAATAGATGAATATGTTAAGAAATTCGACATGTCTGCTCAAGTCATATTTACAGGCAGATTGGCTGACGTGCGTGAAGTTGTCTCTATTGCTGATGTCGGTTTCGTGCTCTCTTATAACATCGAGACAATATCATACGCATGCAGAGAAATGATGGCCATGGGAAAACCCGTGCTGGTTTCTGACTATGCCGGTCTTCCTGAAAATATAGACGACGGGATAAATGGGTGGACAACTAAAACAAGAGACATTGAAAGCATATACTGCAAAGTAAAAGAGATTTTGACATACGAAGAACACAATATCGAGAACTTCTCTAAAACAGCAAGAGTCAAGGCTGAAAACGAATTTGGACTGGAACAGTTTGTAAACAATACATACGCCTGCTACAAAAAAATAATAAACCGATGACCCACATCATGGTGGTAGCGGGTCAGATTGTTTTTGCGCCGGATCACCGGGGTTCTCAAGAGTGGGCGAGTATCGCCGAGCCCACAAATCGAGAAATGGCTTAAATTGGCTATCTTCAGTACTTGCCGAGAAAAGAATCAAAAGACTACTTGATCCGGCGCAAAAACAATCTGACCCGCTACCCATAATTTCAGTCAATTTACACTTCGTCAGTCGGCATGGTACGATAGGAAATGCA
The DNA here is from genome assembly GCA_015233655.1 of Nitrospirota bacterium. Classification (GTDB taxonomy): domain Bacteria; phylum Nitrospirota; class Thermodesulfovibrionia; order Thermodesulfovibrionales; family Dissulfurispiraceae; genus JADFXI01. The sequence continues at coordinate 23,177 of JADFXI010000011.1, forward strand.
AAATATTTTCTGTCGGGGAGAGGCGCTTGCAGCGTTACGGTGAAAAGGCCATAAAAAAAGCCAGCCTTGAGATATGGGAAAATCCGTCTCCTGATAGGGACTACGAGATTTCGATCGCCTTTGCTGAATTTACCTGTTTGTGCCCGAGGTCAGGGTACCCTGATTTTGCAACCATAAAGGTAAACTATGTACCGGCAAAAACTATCGTTGAATTGAAATCATTGAAACTGTATTTGAACTCTTTCAGGGACATCCATATTTCTCACGAGGAAGTCACAAACAAGATTTACGCTGATCTGAAACTCCTGCTAAAGCCGCGCTTTTTAGAAGTCATTGGGGATTTCAACCCCAGGGGGAATGTAAAGACAGTTATACGCGTGGCGTCGAAGCGGTCTGGCCGGGCCTGATACAGTTGATTTTGAGATTATTTCCCGACGCGATTATTCCTGATAAATAAATTCATATCTTCCGGTACAAGCGCATCGAACGCAACCGGCTCGCCTGATATCGGATGATTTATGATAAGCCGCGAGGCATGCAAAAGGTGCCTCTGAGTTTCCTGCCAGGGAAGCGGGTCGTAAGATCCGGCCTTAACATTTCTTACGAATACCAGGAATTCATCGTCTGTCCTTCCATATAGCTTGTCGCCCACCAATGGATGACCGGCATGCGCCAGATGCACCCTAATCTGATTTGTTCTGCCTGTGGCGGGCCTGCACCTGACCACTGTGGATGAAGCCAGACGTTCAATTACCTCAAAAGCAGTTGCCGAGTATTTGGCGTCCGCGCCATCATCGGGAACGACCTTCTTTCTTATTGATATGCAGCTGTCAGGATCAGGCACCAGGAAACCCTTGACCTCAAAGGAATCGTTATTGATTATTCCACGGGCTACTGCAATATACTCCTTTTCTACTGTCCCGGCTTCAAATTGCTGTACAAGCGAACGGTGGGTGCTCACTGTTTTTGCAGCAACGATTATACCGCTCGTTTCCCGATCCAGGCGATGCGCCAGGTGAAGGGTACCATGAAATCCCTGGCCGGCCAATCTCTCACGCAATAGAAAGATTAAAGTATTCTTTATGTACGTACCATCGGAATGCGACGGCAGGTTGCCGGGTTTGTTTGCTACTATAAAGGTCTCTTCTTCATGCAGTATTTGTATATTCTTATCGACCGGGGGTTCGCTGCGAACATCACAATAAGCTACGATATCGTTTTTTCTCAGGAGATGCTCGGGCCTTATGGCCTTGCCGTTGACCGTCACCTTGCCGGCCCCGATCATCCGCTCCCATTCTTCGCGGGTCTGATACTTGAAGCGGCTGGTGAGGAAATCCATCAGACTCCTGCCGGCAAACTGCGTTGAGACCCTGGATGAAAGTGTAGTTTTATCTGTCATGGATTGTGCGCCTGAGGTAATATTTGAACGGATTTTATTAAAGTTTAATTTGTCTTATTCTATCACACTTGCAGCCTGAAGATTGGATTTCCTTCGCAATCCCTGGCGGATAAATGCCGATTTTCAGATTGTTAATATATAATAAACTTAGCAGTTTGCTTTGCAATGGTCAGGATTTACACCATAGATGACGACAGCGAACGTTACATTCCCGTGACCCTCGACACCCTTGTTCCGGGAACACAGATACCCTTCGAAATTTTCACCCACGACGGGACTATCTACAAGTCCTTATTGGACAAAGGGTCCACCTACAGCTACTTCGCCCAGAAGATGATAGAGCATCAGGCACTAAGCCGTTTCTACATTCGCCAGGGCAGCGCCCTCAGTTTCAACGAGTACATGCATAACGCCGACAAGCTCAAGGGGATGATCCTCGACCCGCATTTCTTCGAGGCCGGTTATAAGGAATTCAGAGGCAAGTGGTTCGTTATAGACAAGCTGGTGCTCAATTCAGGAATAGACTTCACTGTCCCGCTCGGCGGCCTCAGGTTTCCGCTCTATGGGGAGATACCCTTTATTATCGATTGTGACTCAGCATACAGGCTGCTTCTCGATCTGAACTCGGACATCGCCATTCGCAAGCGTGATATTGATGCATATTACGCCTATCTGGATGCTGTCCTGGATGCGGAAAATATCGATGACCCTCTCCTGAAGATCAGGGCACGCCGGGAGAAGCTCAAGGTATGGTGTTACCGCGTGCATGAAGAAGCCGGCAATGGCGCTATATCAGCCGATACTTTGTTGAAACTATTCAAGCATATCAGCATCGTCATGACCCTTATAGCCAACGACTTCAGTTACGCCGGGAAGTTTTTACATTTTGATGTTTCAGATGTGTTTCTCTGCATCCACTCCACAAATGTCTGCCTGATGTCACTTATGCATGGTCATGTTATGAATATGGATGATGCCTCACTTCTCAATCTCGGGATCGCCGCCATGCTCCATGATGTAGGGCGTGTGGCGATTGATGAAAATGCGACCGAGAACTCATCCGATGAGATGGAAAGAGAGATATACAAGTCTCACGTTGTGCTTGGCAAAGCATTGCTTGATTCATGCAAAGATGTTCCCAAGGCGGCAAAAGAAGTTGCCCTGACGCATCATGAGCGCGAGGACGGCAGCGGATATATGTTCGGGCTCACTGGTGACAAGATACATCCGTTCTCGAAGATAGTGGCATTGGCAGACACCTTTGAAACGCAGAGGGTAACCGGGTATAACCAATCCTTCATGAAGCGCACCAAAATCCTGGAGTATCTGGTGCTCAATGGCCACAGGTTTGATCCTGAAGTCCTAAAAACCTTCCTTCGTTTCGTAGCAGGACTTGCGCTGTAAAGCAGCGATCAGGAACTCTTTCCAGCCGCGGCCTTTGCGCGTTCGATGAAAAGCCGCATCTTCTTGAGGTCTTTCTTGCCCTTTTTTTCTTCTATCCCGCTGCTGACATCAACTGCATAGGGCGCTACCCGTGCGATCGCGCGCTCGATATTGTCCGGATTAAGCCCGCCTGAGAGAATTATTTTGCCGAACCGCTTTGCTTCGACAGCGATGTCCCAATTAAATATCTGTCCCGTGCCGCCGAAGTGGCCGGGGGAAAAGGTGTCCAGTAGAAAGGCTGAAACTTTGCTCCACTCTTCGAGCGGTCTAAGGTCCGTAAAGTCCTTCACCCTGAGTGCCCTGATGACGCGGTGCCATGCAGCACACATTTCAGGGCTTTCATCGCCGTGGAGCTGAAGGACGTCAATTCCTGCCACCTTCATAACATCTATTATTTTTTGCTGCGCTTCATTGGCAAAGACACCGATCGTAGTAATAAAAGGAGGCAGGCAGCATGTTATCTCGCGTGCTTTTTCGGGAAGAATGTATCTGGGGCTGCCAGGATAAAATACAAAGCCGAGCGCGTCGGCACCGTAATCCACCGCAGCCAGTGCGTCTTCCATGTTGGTAATCCCGCATATTTTTATGCGTACCATAGTTCATTATATCAGGGCATTCAGAATAATTGGAAATCCGGCCGTTCGGCAGTTTCGGAGCGACTTAATTCAGCCTTACCAGCCAGTGCGTCCACTATGATATAATAATCAATCCAGAAGGGTTTTCATGCCCTGGTCAAAAAAGTTCCCCGGAGGAAGAAAATTAAGAAGTCTCCTGATAAAAGAGGTTATTTCGGTTATTATGGCGGCAGATTTGCGCCTGAAACCCTTATCCCTGCGCTTGAGGAACTTGAGGAGTCTTATACTAAAGCCGGCAAGGATGCCTCGTTTCAAAAAGAACTCCGGCATCTGCAGTCTACCTATATAGGTCGGCCGACACCTCTTTATTTTGCCAAGCGGCTCACCGAAAAGCTCGGAGGGGCCAAAATATATTTGAAACGTGAAGACCTCGCGCATACCGGTGCTCACAAAATCAATAATGCTCTGGGACAGGCCCTCCTTGCAAAGAGAATGGGCAAGACGCGGCTTATAGCTGAAACCGGTGCAGGACAGCATGGGGTGGCGACCGCAACCGGCGCGGCCCTGGTCGGACTTGAATGCGAAATATATATGGGAACGATCGATGTCCAGAGACAGGCGCTGAATGTATTCAGGATGAAACTGCTGGGCGCAAAGGTCAGAGAGGTCGACATAGGCTCAAAGACACTGAAAGACGCTATTAATGAAGCGCTCCGGGACTGGACCACAAATGTCCGCAATACGCATTATGTGCTCGGGACAGTTTTTGGCCCTCACCCTTTCCCGATGATGGTCAGGGATTTTCAGGCAATTATAGGCAAAGAAGCAGCATCGCAGATTATGAAAGCCGAAGGCCGGATGCCGGACTGCCTGATTGCCTGTGTCGGTGGCGGCAGCAACGCGATAGGTTTGTTTAATGAATTCCTGGACACCGGTATCAGGATGATAGGCGTGGAAGCAGGCGGCACCGGGATCGAATCAGGGGCGCATGCGGCCCGATTTGCCGGGGGATCAAAAGGCGTCCTGCAGGGATGCAAGACCTATCTGCTGCAGGATGCGGACGGTAATGTGCTCGATACCCACTCTGTGTCCGCAGGACTCGACTATGCCTCTGTCGGGCCGCAGCATGCTCATTTAATGGAGTCTGGACGTGTACAATACACAAACGCGACTGATGAAGAAGCCCTTGCCGCATTCAAAATGCTCTCATTTGCCGAGGGGATAATCCCGGCACTCGAATCCGCCCATGCCGTTGCAGAGGCGATCAAGCGTGCGCCGGAGATGCCGCAGGACAATATCATTATTGTTAATCTTTCAGGCCGTGGAGACAAGGATGTGCAGCAGGTGGCAAAAATAAAGGGAATTAATCTTTGCGAGTAAAATGAAAAAAACAAAAATCTCCGCATTATTCGAAAAACTCAGGGCAGAGGGCAAGAAGGCATTCATACCTTATATTATGGCAGGCGATCCCAACCCGGATGAGACCCTGAATTACACCCTGCTGCTGGAACGGTGCGGGGCTGATATCATAGAGCTTGGAGTGCCTTTCTCTGACCCACTCGCTGACGGTCCGACCATTCAGAAGGCCGCGGGACGGGCCCTCAAGTCAGGGACAACGCTTACAAAAGTGCTCGCGCTAGTTAAGGAGATAAGACAGCATACCGCGATCCCTCTGATCCTCATGACGTACTACAACCCGGTATTCAAATATGGGGAAGCGCGATTTATTCAAGACTCGGTCGAGGCAGGTGTTGACGGCGTTATCATTCCGGACCTCCCGCCAGAAGAGGCGAAAGAGTTCATAAAGCTTTCGCATCGCTCTATTTCAGGCAGGCAATTGGATACTGTTTTTCTGGTTGCTCCGACCTCGACACAGAGTAGAATCAAAAAAATAACAGCCGCAAGCAGCGGTTTTGTATATTATGTGTCCATGACCGGTATTACAGGTTCAAAACTGGAGCTTGATGAGAAAGTCAGGGGCCACTTAAACCTGGTCAGGCAGACCACTGATAAACCGATCGCTGTAGGTTTCGGCATCGCGACCCCAGAGCAGGCGCGAACAGTTGCGCAGTTAGCGGACGGCGTCATTGTCGGGAGCGCTATCGTGAAAGTCTTTAACGAAAGCCCTGAAAAAGCCGAACACTTTATCAGGGGATTAAGGGAGGCAATAAGTTGATGCATTATAGCGTTTGTGGCCTTAGTATTAGCTTCGCTATAAAGCCCAACTTTGTGACGTCATATGACCTGGTTTAAGAAAAAAAAGGAAATAAAGACTGACAAGAAAGTAAAAATCCCGGAAGGGTTATGGATTAAATGCGATAGTTGCAAAGAGATAATATATAAGAAGGAAATTGAGAAGAATTTCCAGGTCTGTCCAAAATGCAACTACCACTTCAGGATCAGCGCAACCGAACGCATACAGTTCATAGCTGATGAAGGCAGCTTTGTCGAAATCGACAGTGACCTCGCTACTACGGATCCTCTCGAATTTAAAGACTCCATTTCGTACAAAGAGCGGCTTGAGGAAAACTTCAGGAAGAGCGGCCTTAAAGAAGCAGTCATATATGGAAACGCCACAATAAACGGTATGCCTGTTGTCGTGGCCATCATGGATTTTTCTTTTATGGGCGGAAGCATGGGATCTGTAGTGGGTGAGAAAATATCCAGGGCAGCGGAACTTGCGCTTGAGCAGAGAATGCCCCTTTTAACCGTTTCATCTTCCGGCGGCGCACGCATGCAGGAGGGTATGTTCTCGCTTATGCAGATGGCCAAAGTGTCGGCTGCCGTAGGAAAATTAAAGGAAATCGACATGCCGTATATTTCCATTCTCGCCGACCCTACTTTTGGAGGGGTTACTGCGAGCTTCGCCATGCTGGGCGATATTATTATTGCCGAGCCGAAAAGCCTTATCGGGTTTGCCGGCCCTCGTGTAATCGAGCAGACCATCAAGCAACAATTGCCGGAGACCTTTCAGCGGGCAGAGTTCGTGCTTGAACATGGCATGATAGATCTCGTAGTAGACAGGAAAGAACTAAAAAACACTATTTACACTTTGCTCCAACATTTGACCTCCCCTGTCCAGGAATGATGAGTTATACAAGTGCTGTAAGCTACCTGTATGACTTGCAGAAGCACAGCATAAAACTCGGCCTCGAAAGGACAGAGAAGCTCCTTACCGCTCTTGGTGAACCTCAACGCCGGTTCCGTTCCGTACATGTTGCAGGCACGAACGGAAAAGGCTCTACTGCCGCGATGATAGCCTCCATGCTTATGGCCGATGGTTTCAACGTGGGACTCTTCACTTCGCCGCACATGGTCAGCTTTACGGAAAGGGTCCGCATAAACAATGTTCAAATTTCCGAGGCCGATGTGGTCCAGCTGACGGAAGAGATCAAGGAATTCGCCGCCGGGATCGCTCCTCAATCCGGAGAGCTGACTTTTTTTGAATTTGTGACCGCTATGGCATTCCTGTATTTTGCCAGGAACAATGTCGATTGGGCCGTAGTCGAAGTCGGCATGGGCGGCAGGCTCGATGCGACCAATCTGATAACGCCTGCTGTTTCCGTTATCACCGCTATCAGCTATGATCACAGAGAGTTTCTCGGAGACACTCTTGCTGACATCGCATCGGAAAAGGCCGGGATCATAAAGACTAATGTCCCGGTCGTTTGTTCAAGCCAGGAGCCAGTAGTGGAGCAGATCATCCGCAGTAAAGCATCTTTGTCCTCATCCGCTCTTTTCTTATATGGCGCCGACTTCAGCGGCAGACTGAAATCGACTGGCTTGACGGGTACCACATTCGATTACGACGACGGCGACCATATTTTTGCTGATTTGTATACTCCGCTTGCAGGAGAACACCAGGTAATCAATGCCTGTCTTGCGGTCAAGGCATTTTTGAACTGCATGTCCGGCCCTCGCAGACAGACGCCTGACGCTGTCAGGGAAGGACTGGCTGCCGTGCAGTGGCCTGGAAGGCTCGAACTCGTGCAAGGCCGGCCTATACTGCTGGATGGGGCCCACAACCCTAAGGCCGCTAACGCCCTCTCTGAATTCATACGGAAACACCTGGCGAAGTACCGTATAATCCTGATCGCCGGCATAATGGCGGACAAGGACATCGCCGGCATACTTTCCCCCCTTCTTCCCCTCGCATCGGATATAATATTTACCGCGCCCAATTATGGCAGATCAGCGCCGCCTGGACTGCTGTCCGAGCATGCCGCATCGCTCGGGTTTCAGTCTAAAGTTGCCTCAACAATAAGTGCTGCAATGTCACTGGCCATGGACGCCGCTTTCGCCCCGCAGCCCGGGCAGCAGGCCCCGGCGCTTATTGTAATTACCGGCTCTTTTTTCACTGTCGGCGAGGCCAAAGAACTTCTTGGGGAAAAGGCCGTACTCGGAGATTTAAGGGAAGGCTACAGCAGATGAGAAATTGGAAACAGGACATAGGAAAAATCGTATGCGCTTCAGTTAAGAAAGCGCAGCTGCCGGTTTATATTTTTTTCTTATCTTTCTTAATGTCTTATTCATCTGTTGCATTGGCCGCAACACCTGCAACTATTACAGCAGACTTTATGGAACACTTTAAGGACGAAGATAAATATGTAGCAACCGGCAACGTCATACTCAAAAATGATAAAACCGTGGTCCATGCAGACAGGGCGGTCCTTTTCGAAAAGGCGGCGCATGTCGAGGCAGAGGGCCATGTGATTTATGAGGACGAGACCACTTTGATCAATGCTGAACGGGCTGAGTTGAACCTAGATACCCGGACCGGCAAAATGTACAATGCACTTATACTGCTGAAAGATCAAAAGTCTCTCGAAAAGAAAAGAACAAAAATTGATTTCTGGATCAACAGCGACAAAGTCGAAAAGATCAATGACACGCACTACTATGCATCCACAGCGACCTTTACTACATGCGAAACAATAGCCGAAACCGAAGGGCGCTACCAGGCCCCTCTCGAAAACAAGGCTTTTGCTCCTGACAATCCTGACTGGTGCTTTAAAGGGAGCAACGTCGATATTCTCATCGGCGACAGAATTGCCGGCAAGGACATGGTTTACCGCGTTAAGGGACAGCCGCTTATATATTTCCCTTATTTCCGCATGCCTGACACCGACCGCCAGACAGGGCTGATATACCCGCTGCTGGGTCATTCAAATACAAAAGGCTACGAGTTCAGCCCTGAGTTTTTCTGGGCCATCGACGAAAATAAGGACGCGACGCTCTCGCTCGATTATTTCAGCAAACGCGGCGTTGGCGAAGGGCTTGAATACAGATACCTCGATATCGATGACAAGGGCAAATGGTATGCGTACCACCTCGGCGACAGACAGGAGAAGAAAGACTATTTTGTATTTAAGGGCATGCATGATCAGAAGTTCGGCGATGTAAAAGTATGGGCTGACATTAATTATGTGAATCAATGGGATTATTATAATCAATTTGCCCCTAACCGAGACAGCAGGATTGAGCGTTATACCCAGTCATCGGCTGAGATTTCGGTGCCTTTCAGTAATTCGCGGGCTTACCTGCTCGGCCAGCACTGGGTAGACCTTCAGACCCCGCCCGCGCTGCAGACCCCGCCTCTGCCTTCGCAGCCTGTTCCCCAGCGGCTGCCGGAAGTCGGATATGTCATAAATCCGACAAATATAGGTCCGTTGTTATTTTCTATGAATACGAGCCTCGCTGATTTCATGAGGACAGGCGACGTCAACGGCCAGAGACTAAATATAAACCCGAGGCTCTGGTATTCGTTCGGAGATGCTGTACAGGTATTTCAGTCGTTGTCCGGCCGCGAAACCGCCTATAACCTAGCGAACACAGAAAACACTTACAGCTCCAATCCGCACCGTGAAACTTTCCAGTACGATGCATATGCCCTGACTAGATTCGTCAAACAATATGAGTCAGGCACACATGTAATTGAGCCGTCGCTTTCATATACGCTAAGTCCAGGCTACTCGCACCCCCTGCCTCTTTTCGATTCAGTCGACATCAATAATAATTATTACTATACCCAGCCCCTTGGCACATACGCTCTAATAAGCAGGACCTCGTTGGCCCAGTTTTCTGTTTTGAACCAGCTTTCGTTCAGGGATTTTTCTGTCTCGGCGAGGCTCATACAACCATATGCGTTCAATACGGTGGCGGCCCCGGGCCATGCGTTTCAGCCCACTTCGCTCGCGTTATGGGTGACCAGCGGTCCTGTCAGTGTGAGCCTCAACGAGGTAGAGGACCTGAATACCATGAAAGAACAGAGTTCGACAGCAACTGTTTCATGGAAGTTGGCTGAAGGGACTACAATGTCGGTTTCCCGGTATTATGCCCTAACGGTCCCGGTCACAGAACAGTATAGCGCAGGTTTTGCAACTGCCCTCAGTAAGGCATGGACTGTTTTCGGCAACATGTGGTATGACCAGAACCAGGGAGGGTTTCGCGACTTCGCATTGCATACCGTTTATACGGCCCAATGCTGGGGCCTCGATCTGTTATTCCAGAGAAAGCCGCCCGATACCATACACCCGTCGGAGTACAGCCTTTCTTTTATGGTGCAGTTAAAAGGATTCGGCGGGTTAAAGCTCTATGAATATAGTTCTCAATTTCAACAAAAACAGTAATATTACATCCCGTGACGCTGTTACCGCGGCCAAGAGGCTTTTCAAGGTCCGTAAAGCAGGACATGCAGGCACTCTCGACCCGATTGCTACCGGCGTCCTGCTGATATGCTTTAACGAGGCGACCAAGATTACCGGTTACCTGTCGGACCTGAGCAAGGAATACATTGTAACTGCAAAGCTGGGCGAAGCTACCGACACTTACGACACTGAAGGCGCGATAACGCGCCGCGTAGCCGTTCCTGACATTTCCAGGAAGGAAATTGAAGCGACGCTGCAGAGATTTACCGGCGACATCGAACAGACGCCTCCAATGTTTTCGGCCATCAAAATGAACGGGAGGCCTCTATACGAACTTGCGAGAAAGGGGATCGAAGTTGAAAGAAGGCCGAGAGTCGTTGTCATTCATTCTCTCGAAATTCTCGAGATGAAACTTCCTTATCTTAGAATGAAGGCGGCTTGTTCCAAGGGGACTTATATCCGCTCCCTGTGCAATGATATCGGCAATGCCCTGGGAGTCGGGGCACATGTATTCGAACTCGTCAGGACCAGGATAGGGGATTTCACTCTTGAGAATGCCGCTGCATTGGATGAACTGCCTAACAAGACGGCTTCCCTGCACACGATCGATGATGCGCTCAAGCATCTGCGCGAGTTGGTCCTGGAGGGTAATGAGTACACTCGCGCCATAAACGGCAACCCGGTCTCAATTGCGAGGGTGGCGAAACAGATTGGCAGCGACTGGGAGGGCCGGTCGCCTTTTGTGAGGCTAAGGAATACTGCAGGGAAGGTTTTCGGCATTGGAAAAGTTACGGCGGACTCGATTAAGATAGAAAGACTGTTCAATATTTAAATTTTACCGAGAGGAGAATAATTAATGATAGCCCGATATACCCGTCCTGAAATGGGAAAGCTTTGGGAACCGGCCAACAGGTTTCAGAAATGGCTTGAAGTTGAATTAGCGGTTTGTGAGGCCTGGGCGGAAATGGGCGAAATCCCTGCCGAGGCCCTTAAAGTCATCCGTGAAAAGGCCGTCTTCAGTATCGCCAGGATCGATGAGATCGAAATGACCGTCAAGCATGATGTCATAGCTTTTCTCACCTCGGTAGCTGAAAAGGTAGGCCCGGAATCCAGGTTCATTCATAAGGGCCTCACGTCGTCAGATGTCGTGGATACTGCCCTTTCACTGCTCATGAGGCAGGCGGCCGACATCATAACTGATGATCTCAAGAAACTGATGACTGTTTTAAGAGAGCAGGCCTTTGTCCATAAGAACACGCCGTGCATGGGCCGGAGCCACGGCATTCACGCGGAACCCATGACATTCGGACTGAAGTTTGCTCTCTGGTACGAGGACTCAAAAAGAAATCTCAGGAGGATTGAGCAGGCGAAAAAGACCATAGAAGTCGGTAAGATTTCGGGTGCGGTCGGCACTTTTTCGAACATGCCGCCTCAATTAGAGGAACAGGTTTGCAGAAAACTCGGCCTTCAGCCCGAGCCCGTTGCTACACAGGTCATTCAAAGGGACAGGCATGCTGAGTTTATGTCGGCACTGGCGCTCGTTGCCGGATGCATCGAAAAGATCGCGGTTGAAATAAGACATCTGCAGAGGACCGAGGTGCTTGAGGCAGAAGAACCTTTTACTACGGGACAGAAGGGCTCGTCAGCCATGCCCCACAAGCGAAACCCAATCGGCTCGGAGAATCTGTCAGGGCTTGCCCGCCTGGTCCGTTCAAACGCGTTTGCTGCGATGGAAGACATAGCCCTCTGGCATGAAAGAGACATATCACACTCCTCTGTCGAAAGGATTATCATTCCTGACAGCACCATTCTTATTGATTACATGCTCGACCGTCTGACAGGAATATTGAAAGGCCTCCAGATTTATCCTCAAAAAATGCAGATGAATATCGATAAGAGCTATGGGCTTTACAATTCGCAGCGTGTCTTGCTAGCCCTTGTAGACAAGGGGGTTTCCCGCGAAGACGCTTATAGCTGGGTCCAGAGGAACGCGATGGAAAGCTGGGCCAAGGGGGTAAGCTTTATGAAACTTCTCCAGAAAGACAAGGACATAAAGACCCATCTTTCTCCGCACGACATCGAGGCGTTGTTTGACCTCGAACACTATCTCAGGAATATTGAATTTATTTTCGACAGGGTTTTCAATGACTGAATATTCGCCGTCCCCAAATAATGACCCTTCGGGCAGGGAAGTGAAATTCTGTCCTGAATGCGGAAAGGAAATGATACAGCCGGCCAAGTATTGTCCTTACTGCGGACATTCCCTTGAGAATGCCGCTAATCATGCAGGACAGGATTCACAGCCAAAACTACAGATTGAAGAACAGGATTTCATCGCATTTGCCGTCAACAATGCAGGTTACTATATGCATGAATTCCGCAAATTTAGAGTCGCTGGCATAGATGCCTTTTCCGCAACATGGAACTGGGCCGCATTTTTGGGCGGATTCGGGTGGATGCTCTACAGGAAAATGTATATGTGGGCAATCATCGCCTTCGTATTGTCCCTTATCCCATACCTGGGCCTGGCTGCCTGGATGGCCTTTGGCGCGGTCGCAAATTATTTGTATTATGAGCACGCAAAAAAGAAGATCCTCGACATCAGAACAATACACCCTTCAGGCGATATTTCTGTGATCCTCTCTCACATCGGCGGAGTAAATAAATGGGTGCCTACTGCTGCGACAATTTTAACTATTCTGCTCTTACTGCTGTTTCTGGCCTTTTTTCTGCTGATCCCGTTTAGTTTCTATAATCTCTTCAATGTGTTCAAAGGGCAGTCGAAATATATTTAACACCCCATGCCGTAACGGACAGAAGCGAATTCTCTCATACTGCGTTATGGCCAGACAGGGCCTGCATACGTGCGATACTGCGGTCCTGTGGCCGCGCCGCTCAAGACAGTAACGGTGTTGCTGCCGTAATTTGCCACCCATACGTTGCCATTCGCGTCTATGGCGATGCTGTCAGGGTTGTTGCCGACCGTATAAGTATTAAATACCACGCCATCGGGGCTTAACTGTGTAACAGTGTTGCCCGGGACGGTGGCGCTGCCGTAATTGGCTACCCATACCATACCTGCCGAGTCTACGCAAACGGCATGTGCGCTGTTGACTGTATATGTGCCGACGAGTGCCCCGCTGGCGTTTAACTTAGTAACGGAGTTGCCACCCTGATTTACCACCCACACATTGTTCCATGGATCAATTGCGATGCCGGATGGCTTAGCGCCGACCGCAAATGTGCCACCCAATACACCACCGGAGTTCAATGCCGTAACGTTGTTGCTTCCGTAATTTGTCACCCACACATTGTTCGATGGATCAATAGCAATACCGGATGGGTTAGTACCGACTCCATATGTGCCGCCCAATGCCCCGCTGGCGCTTAATGCCATAACGCTGTTGCTTCCGTAATTTGTCACCCACACATTGTTCGAGCGGTCGATGAAAATAGCGGATGGATTGGTGCCTACTCCATATGTGCCGCCGTATGCCCCTGTGGAGTATAAAACCGTAATATTGTTACCCCCGAAATTTGTTACCCATGTATTGCCGGATGCGTCAATAGCAATAGCGGATGGATTGGTGCCTACATTATATGTACCAAGCAGAGCCCCGCTGGGGTTCAGCTCCGTAACATTGTTACTCCCGTAATTTGCCACCCACGCATTGCCGGATGCGTCAATAGCAATAGCGGATGGATTGGTGCCTACATTAAAAGTGGAAGCGGTAACACTTGTTACTGTAACACTAGAACCCGCAGACATACCTTGTTCACTGGCAGTAATAGTTGCAGTACCAGGACCTACAGCTGTAACAATGCCGCTTGCGTTAACAGTAGCGACCGCTGGATTGGACGAACTCCATGAAACCTCAGAAGTTACGTCACCAATAAACCCGCTGGACTTTGATGCAGTCGCGCGGAACTGGATAGCAACATTTACGGCAATTTTGATAGCGGTGGGTTGTACGGCAATAGCGTATACTGTCGTTTTGGCTCCGCAACCCATGAATGCTACTGCCATTATAAAAAAAAGAGAAAGTGCAAACACTGTCTTGCGGCGGGTATTCATTATCATTTCGTACACCTCAAATTGGACATAGGATTCTCAAAAGCCAGGTTATTTTAACAGTAGACGATGAAAAAGGGCAAAAAGTTACAAGCGGCACCTGACAAGCATCCTTGTTATGCTAGGAGAATGTACTATGCATCCGGAAATGTCGGACGCGGATACAGACCAGCGGCTTTAAGTATCTCGGGCATGGCGCTCTCCCATTCTATCGCCTGTATATGAACGCCCCTGACCCCGGGGATTTCGAGCACCTGCTGGATCAGTTCGACCGCGATTTTTATGCCCTCTGCTTCCTGGGCCGCCTTGGCTTTCTTCTTATCGTCGCCTGCTGCATCCTTCACCTTGGTCATGCGTTCTATTAAAGCCTTCGGCACACTCACACCTGCTACTGATGCATCCATGTAGCGCAACATCATAGCGGTCCTCGGGACAATGATCCCGCCGAGGATGGCCGTACGCTCATGCAGGCCGAGCTTTCTGACTATCTCCATCTGGGACTTGAACATTTCTATGTCGTAGATGCCCTGCGTCTGAATGAAATCAGCGCCTGCATCGACTTTCTTCTTAAGCCGGTGCGGCCGGTAATCCATAGGTTCGCCGCCGGGAGTGAAGGCCGCTCCTATAAAAAATTCCGGCGGCACTTCGAGTTTGTCGCCGCCTTCCTGCAATGATTCGTCGCGCATTTTCTTGAGTATGCCGACAAGCTGTATGGAATCGACATCATAAACGTTCTTTGCGCCGGGGTGCCCTTTGAGCTTGCCTGCTGAGCTGAAAGACTGGTGATCGCCCGCTATACAGAGACAGTTCTTTATCCCCAGTGCGGCAGCGCCCAGAAGATCGGCTTGCATGGCTATACGATTGCGGTCCCTGCAGGTCATCTGCATAACAGGCTCAAGGCCTTCTTTCAGGGCCAAATAAGCGGCGGCTATACTCGAAATGCGCACCACCGCTGTCTGGCAATCGGTGATGTTAGCCGCATCGCAATAGCCTTTAAGAAGATTGGCCTTCTTTATAACTTCATGTGGATCTGCACTCATCGGAGGGCCTAATTCAGCCGTTACTGCCGGTTTTCCGCTAGCGATGACTTTTTCGAGATTGCTTCCACTCTTCATGTTATATATTTCCTCCGCCTAGGATTCTTTCTTTACGTTCTCGTCTTCGAGGTCTTTAATATGTTCGAGCACCACCCTGCGCGGCCCTCCATGAGTTCCGCAGGCCCAGTTCCGCGGCGGTTGTATTTCGTACAGTTTCTCAAGGGTGCCGAGCTGCTTCATCCGCTCCACTATCAAGAACCAGCCGCAATCGACTTCCTGGCTGATCTCGCATTTTCCTTTATTGGTGCCGCCGCACGGCCCGTTCATAAGTGATTTCGAGCATCGCGCAACAGGACAAATTCCCCCTGTAAGGTGAAGTATGCAGTTGCCGCATCCGGCGCAGAGTTCAGTAAAAACACCGGCCTGGGGCACAGCGCCGAAAAACTCGGTATTGATGCCGGGGTATACGGGAATATTGCCTATCCTTTCAGACAGGAAATTAACGCCTACGCCACACGCAGTTGATAACACCAGGTCATAGGTCTTGACCTCTTCCATAAGAGGCTCAAAAAATTCGGGCTCGCAATGCCTTTCAATCCCTGCGTGCTTTACTTCCATCTCCACCTGCTCTTCTGCAGCCTTTATCCGGATCATAGATGCAAGTATCTCAGCCTCTTTGCTCCCTCCGGCATGGCAGATAGCAACGCAAGTATTACAGCCAAATACAAGCACTCTTTTAAAACCCTTGACCATGTCCCATATTTCATCAAAAGGCTTCTGTTCGCCTACAATCATTGCTGCTCACTCCTTTCTGACCCATCCGGTTTGCAGACTCCAAACCAGACAGGGGATGGTCCGAGTGCGCGGATTCTCGCGGTAAACTCGGTGCAGATCTCTGCCCACCTGGGACCCATGGCCGCTGACAGGTTGTACATTTGCAAACGCGTGGGATCAATGCCCAATTTTGACAATATCTTTTTTAGGTACTCGATGCGCCGTGCTGCATAAGCATTACCTTCCAGGTAATGACATTGGCCCTTTAGTCAACCAGCGGCAAAGACGCCGTCCACCCCCCGTTCAAAGGCCCTGAGCACATAGATGTGGTCAAGCTTCCCTGTACAGGGAAGGCGGATTACCTTAACATTCGACGGGTAGGAAAGACGCATGACACCGGCAAGGTCAGCTGCTGCGAATGCACAATAATGACAGGCAAAAGCCAGGATATTCGGCTCCCAGCCTTCCGGTATCTCGCGGGGCTTTTCGATCGATGAGCGGGGCTCAGGTGTGGCTGTCTCCGCGAGTTTGTCCATTACTCAATCCTCCTCAAAATTAACCGCCTACTACCCCTGCCTCGCACTCCACTGCTGCATCAATCATGGCCAACACCTGATCATCGCGGAAGTTGTTGACCTGAAATGCCTTGGCAGGACAAATGCCGGCGCAGATACCGCAACCCATGCATTTAACTTCATTATGCGCAACCTTGCCGTCTTCGCCGATATATGGCGAATCAAAGGGACATACCCTGAAGCAGCTCAGGCAGGACATGCAAAGGTCTTTTCTGTGCTTCGCTATAATGCCCGAAACCGCGAGCCTCTCATGCGACAGGATTACGCCTGCGCGTCCTGCGGCAGCCAGGGCCTGCGTAATCGTTTCGTCCAGGTTTTTTGGAGCATGGGCCAGACCGGCAACGAATATGCCTTCACTCGGAAAGTCGACCGGACGGAGCTTTACGTGCGCCTCAAGGAAGTACCCATCCGTATTACGGGTGACTTTATACATCTCTCCAACTTTATCCGTAGTAGGGTGAGGCCTGAGTCCTGTCGAGAGCACTACCCAGTCGGCATCTATAAGCAATTCCTTATTAAGCATATAATCCCAGGTCTTGACGTTGAGCCTGCCGCCCGATTGCATCACCTCAGGCTTTCTGTCTACATCATACCGGACAAAAATAACCCCGAGGTCACGGGCTTTTCGATAATAATCTTCGCGAAGGCCATACGTGCGGATGTCCCTATAAATTATAAAGACCTGTGCAGAGGGGTCCTTCTCTTTTATGGCAATAGCGTTTTTGACGGCATCCTGGCAGCATATACGAGAACAGTATTGGGCAGGCTCTTCACGCGAACCGACGCATTGTATCATTACAAACCGCTCGCCTGACTTCTGAGCGCCTCCCTCTGCAAGCCTCTTCTCAAGCTCCCGCTGAGTGACCACATGATCACTTTCTTTATAGAGATATTCAGACGGCTCGTATTCCACGCCGCCGATTGCTAATATGATCGCCCCGTGGTCAAATGCGCTTCCATCAGTAAGCATAGTTTTGAAATTGCCGACAAAGCCCTCGGTTTTTTTGACCTCGGTACCGGTGTGAACAGTAATCTGCTGGTTAGCCCTGACCTCGGCTATTCGCTCTTTGATAAATGCCTGGACATCATTGCCTTCGAGTGTGCGCCGGAGGTTGTTGACCAGGCCTCCGAGTTCATTCTCCTTCTCTACTATATGTACCTTAAATCCCTGATTCGCCAATGAGAGGGCCGCAGTCATACCCGCAACTCCGCCGCCGATTATCATGCATACAGGAGTAACTCCTACTGTCTCGGTCTTGATGGGCTCCTGAAGTCTCGACTTGGCAACCGCCATTTTAACGATCTGCTTCGCCTTACGCGTCGCCTCTTCCTTTTGGCCCATGTGGCACCAGGAGCACTGCTCGCGGATGTCGGCAAGATCGAAAAGATATTTGTTCAGCCCTGCGTCACGGATGGTTTCCTGGAATAGCGGCTCATGTGTTCTGGGGGTGCAGGAGGCAATGACTATCCGGTTCAGGTTATTGTCCTTCACAGTCTGCTTAATTACTTCCTGATTGTCCTGGGCGCATGCATAGATAGTATTTGTGGCATAGACGACGCCAGGCAGCTTTTTGGCCACCTCGACAACTTCATCTACTTTAACTGTTCCAGCTATATTGGTCCCGCAGTGGCAAACAAATACGCCTATTCTCGGCTCTTCGCCGGTCAAGTCCTTTTCAGGAGGCAATTCTTTTTTTACTGCTTCCGTTCCTCTGGCCTCTCCCAAGAGTGCCATCGCCTCGCCTGCCACGGCGCTTCCCTGCATTACCGTATCAGGAATGTCCTTCGGCCCCTGGTACGTACCTGTGACAAATATCCCTTCCCTGGAGGTCTCGACCGGCTGGAGCGGCGATGTCTTTGCAAAGAGATATTCGTTCGTTTCTATTCCGAATATATTTGCGAAGGCCTCGGCATCGCTGTGAGGCTGCAGCCCGACTGAAAGCACAACCATATCGAAGGTTTCATCAGCCAGCTTCCCGTCCTCAGTTGCATAGCGCATCAAGAGGTCTCCTGAGGCAGCGTCTTCCTTGACTGCGGATATCATGGCCCTCTGGTAGCGAACACCGTAGTCGTTCTTGGCACGCTCTACGTATTTGTCGAAGTCCTTACCGAAAGCCCTCATTTCCATGTAAAAGATAGTGGGCTCTATATTTTTGTCATGCTCTTTGGCAATGATCGACTGTTTGGTCGCGTACATGCAGCATACAGATGAGCACCAGGGGTTTGCATTGTGAGGGTCCCTGGAACCGACGCACTGTATCCATGCCACTTTTCTAGGGTGCTTTCCATCGGACGGTCTTTTTACCTCGCCTTTGTACGGGCCTGATGCCGACAGGATACGCTCAAACTGGACGGAAGTAACCACATTAGGCCAGCGTCCCAGGCCGAGTTCCCCTCTGACTTTTGCATTGTACCGGTCAAGCCCGGGACCGAGAATAACTGAGCCTACGTTTACTTCTATGTCCCGGCCCTTGTCTTCGTAATTTATCGCCCCGGCCTTACATACCTTTTCGCAGCTGCGGCATACGCCCTTTGTAAGGAACAGGCAGTTCCTGGCGTCGATGGCCCTTGTGTTGGGAACGGCCTGCGGAAAGAGTGAGTATATGGCCTTGCGCGTATTGAGTCCCTGGTCAAACTCGCTCGTTATCTTTTTGGGGCACTTTGCTTCGCAATCGGCGCAGCCGGTGCATTTGGCAGGATCTACATACCTGGGGGCCAGCCTTATTCGGGCTTTGAAGTTCCCGGCCTCTCCCTCAACAGACAGCACTTCAGCCAGGGTATGAATCTCAATATTCAAGTGCCTGCCCACTTCCACCATCTTGGGCGAAATC
>JADFXI010000120.1 GCA_015233655.1 Nitrospirota bacterium
CCAACTGACCCGCTACCGTGGCATTAACCAGTTTGTCCGTCTCGGCCAGCAAGCCGCTCATCGTATCGATGCAAGCATTGAGGTTGTTCTTTATCTCGTTAAAATCGCCGTTATATGTGTCTGTGATCTTAGGCGGGATGTCGCCCTTGCTTATGCGGTCCACATACTCGGCTGATACGTTCAAGGGTCCGATTACAGCATCGAGCATGCTATTGATGCACTCAACCACTTTTCTGTTTTCTCCTTCGTGCTTCGTTGCATCTGCTCTTGTTGCAAGCTTACCTTCAAGAGCTGCTTTTGCGAGCATTTCAACATCCTCAAGCAATGATGCTCTATTAGTTTTGCTCGTTGTGTCTTTCTTAGCCATTGTCGCCTCCTTATAAATATTTTATCTTTTGAAATATGCTTCTGCAAAATTGAGTTCTTCTCCCTTTCGTCAGACCTGTTGCATAGCTTTAACTATTTTCAATAATTGTTCTAAAGCTAAAGCATAGACACCTCCCTTTTTGGGTATTACGCAACTAATACACTTTTTACGATAGTCAGCGTGTGCTGTATAGTCTCCTCTGCATTGTCGGCTATAGGGCTGCCATGCCCTGGATATATGGTTTCCATTCTTAAGGCTGCGAGCCTTTCAAGAGCATTAACGAAGGACGTCTCATACGTGCCCCCCGGTGATAGAATCTGGATCGGTACGTCCCCTGAAAAAAGTACTTTCTCGTCTTTGCAGTAAAGACAGATCGAATCAGAGGAATGTCCGGGTGTATGAATTACCTCGAAATCCCGGTCCCCCATCCTGATCATCTGCCCGTCTGCCAAGAGAAAATCCACCCCTTCTGCCAAACCATAAGCAAATACTGTAGGATCGTATTTCTGTTTTATCAAAGGAAGGACCCCTATATGGTCAAAGTGTCCATGCGTGATAGCTACCCGATTTACCGGGATTTTACCAACTCCTGTAGACAAAGCATTGATTTCCTTGCATATATGTCCGCTTGCCCCCACATCTACAAGGGTGTTCATATCATCCAGTTTGTTCCAATCACCAAGTACAAGGTATACATTGCTGGAATAGATATCTTTATTGTTCTTGAGTTGTATCACTCTCATAAATCACCCAGTTTTCTGAAGAGTTGCGAATTAGGCGTGACATGCTCAAACAGGTGGGCCACTTCCTTCGGCATCTTCTGCGTATGCTCTGATGTAAAAAATCCGCCGGGAGAGAGCGCCCCATGAAACATCTTTATTACCTCGATCCTTTGTTCATAAGAAAAGTGGAGCAGAACGTTCTTGCAGACTATCAGGCCGTAATCTGTTCCTATAGGATCCAGAGAAAGCAGGTCGTGATACTGAAAAGAGACCTGATTTCTTAACTTTTCAATGACCCTGAAATGGTCCGGCTTGCCGTTGGGTTCGAAGTATTTCCTGAACAGTTCTTCCGGCATCCTCTTCAATTCGTCATAATGATAGACAGCGTTATTTACGACATCGCCGAAGTTGTTGGCGCTATCATGGTCGGTAGCGTCAAGGCGGAGGTTCTTGAAGGCAAAACCGCCCATCTTTTCGGCAAGCACAATCGCTATAGTGTATGTTTCCTGGCCGAGAGCCGAGCCCGCGTCCCATACCTTGAACCTCTGCCTGCCGCTGGCAAAACGGACCGCATGTTCTACGGCGTGTTCTATTACCGGCAGGTCCCTGAAAAAAAATGTGAACGCCATTTCTAAATCTCCGTAGCCATAACTGAGGCCTCATCTCGCAACACCTGGGATACGAGTCTGGGAATGTCGAGAATCAGTGCTACTGTGCCATCCCCTAATATAGTAGCGCCTGATAACCCGTCGACATCCTTGTATACCGTCCCCAGGTTCTTTATGACCGTCTGATGCTGACCTATTATTTGATCAGAGACAAATCCGATCTTCGATCCGTCAACTTCTGTGATAACAAGATGCTCTATATCCGGTTTGTCGGTATCGCTTATCCCAAACTGCTTTCTAAGGCGTATGTATGGGACTATGCCACCCCTAACGTTCACCATATCCTTGCCGTGTGACCTGACAAAATGTTCACGCGTGAGTTCCATGCACTCGGATACTATCGATAGTGGAATAACATAGTGTTCCCCGGACACTCGCACCAGAAAGCCATCGATAATGGCGAGCGTTAGCGGCAGCCGTATAGTAATGGTTGTCCCCTCATCCTTTATGCTGCTAATATCTATGGTCCCCCTGAGAGCATCGATACCTCGTTTCACGACATCCATTCCGACCCCTCTGCCCGACACGCTGGTGACCTTTTGGGAGGTCGAGAAACCGGGGGCTAATATCAGAGAAAAAATCTCATTCTCCGGCAAGTCCGAGTCTGGCTTTATCAGGCCCTTCTCAACCGCCTTTGCACGTACAGCCTCTTTATTAATGCCTGCTCCGTCGTCCTTTATCTGAATCAAAATATTTGCGCCCGAATGTACCGCAGATAAGAGTATCGTGCCTTTCCTGGGCTTCCCTGCCGCCTCACGGACATCAGGCAATTCTATGCCGTGATCAATGCTGTTTCGTATCAGATGGACCAAAGGGTCGTTCAACTGATCCAGCACTGTTTTGTCCAATTCCGTTTCAGCGCCTTCGGTGGCCAGCTCTATGTCTTTGCCAAGTTCGATTGAGAGATCACGCACCAAGCGCTTGAATCTGCTGAAGGTAGTGCCTATTGTGAGCATGCGAATGCTCATCGTGTTGTCCCTCAATTCCCACATAAGGCGCTCGACATCCTCCGCAACTGAGAGTATTGCGGTATCCTGTATCCGAACAGCGGCCTGATTCAGCCTTGCATGGACTGTAACCAGCTCACCGACAAGATTCACGAGAGTGTCCAGTTTGGCAGCCGGAACGCGCATGCTTGACGCGCTTTCCGCAGCCTGGCGTTTCTCCCTGATATCGTTAATATGCTGCTGCTCGGCAAGAGCTGACTGTATAGCGTCCGGCCTGACTAAGCCTGCTTCAACAAGTTTTTCACCGAGCCTTTTATGTTCACCCAGCACCTTCTGCAAGTCCTCCGGACTAAGGTCGCCACGTTCCGTAAGTATCTCTCCCAGTTTCTTGCAGTCCTCGCTGCCGTCAAAATTATTAGCCCTGAAGAGCACATCGATTTTTATTTCGGAATCATCAGCAACGAAAATAAAAACATCTTTGATCATATTTATGGAGTGTTTAGTTGTAAGAACGATGTCCCAGAAGACCGAGCAGTTATCAGGTTCAAACTCATCAAGATACGGTATATCACATGTCTGTGCAACAATCCTGTACTCACCCAGCTGCCTGATTTCTTCAAGCATCATAAGCGGATTTATTCCGCGTAAATAAATGTCCTTTGGCGGCTTGAACCGTATGCGGTATGTAGTTTCTTCATCCTCCTCTTCAGACGCCTCATGTTGATTTTTGTCTTCAGGCATTGATATTTCCTCAGCGCATCCGCTACCGTTCCCCGCGATTTTCTGCAGGGACGCTGCGATACGTCTGCCTCTCGTCTCATCGATCTGCTGTCCGTTGTCCGACGCATCAAGCATCGAGCGGATTAGATCACGCGACGCAAGGGTCAGATCAATAAGTTCTTTTGTTACTGTTAATTTGCCGCTGCGGACTATATCAAAGACGGTTTCGACCTCATGGGTGAATTTGGCTATATTGTCGAAACCGAACATAGCACCCGAGCCTTTGATTGTGTGCATGGCCCTGAATACACGACCTATCAGATTCGTGTCGTCCGGACGTTCTTCAAGCTCCAGAAGAGAACTCTCAAGCTCTGTTAAAAGTTCATACGCCTCTTCTTTAAAAGCATTTGTGCTTATGCCAGCGGTTGTCATCCAGATCACCTTTTAGGGGTATTGTATTTCATTAACGTCCCCCAAGCCTTCTTTGGGCAATTTCTTTAAGACATGACACGATTCTGCTACTTTTTTCAGTTCTTTCAAAATTGTCGTCGCCGGAAGTATTCAGCATGTTGCAGATAAGGTCATGGGCCGCAAGAGTAACGCTGATGACGTCCCGTGAAAAAGTTAATTCCCCATCAATCGCCATTCTTAAAAGTGTCTCGACTTCATGGGCCACTATTGATACGTCGTCGAAACCGAACATCGCTCCCGACCCCTTGATGGTATGCATGGCCCTGAAAGAGCGCCATAACAATTCGCAGTCATCCGGCTGTTTTTCGAACTCCAGCATGGCTTCCTCGATTTCATCCAGAAGCTCATTGGCCCTTTCTTTAAATGAACTTCTAAGAGAGTCCGCGACAGCCATTGTTTCTCCTGTCAGCCCACAAACACGTTTTATACACATCAAGAAGACAGCCCACATGTCTTTTAAATCCAGCGTCGGCTATTACCCGCCTGAATGGTTCCGAAATGCAGCTGTTAAATGAGAAGGTCTTTTGAAGCCTGACCGAAGTGCGATGCGCAGAGCAGAAAAGTTCAAGGCAGTATTCGTCAACATCCGAAACTTTTTCTACGTTCACAAATACCTTATCGACAGAATGCAGGGCGCATATAAAATTAGATTTCAGTTCTTCCGCATTCTGGATACTTATATCTCCTTCAATTGTGAGTACACCAACATTCCCAGGATCTTCAATTTGAAAATTTATCATGCCCAGCCTCCCCGATTAAATTTTATTTGACAAATTTTCGTACAACATCTACGAGTTCATCAGGTTTAAAAGGTTTTACCAGCCAGCCGCTGGCTCCAGCCTGTTTGCCTTCCTGTTTTTTTGTTTCCTGTGATTCTGTTGTAAGCATGACTATAGGAGTAAACTTATTTGCCGGCCTTGTTCTTAATTGTTTGATTAGCTCAATGCCATCCATTTCAGGCATGTTAAGGTCGGTAACCACCATTTCAACCCTGGAGTTGTTCATTTTGTCCAGGGCGTCCCTGCCGTGCACCGCAGCGACCACATCATAACCGGCGCTGTTAAGCGCAAAGCTGACAAGCTGTCTCATAGAAGCCGAATCGTCTACGACCATAACTGTCTTTCCCACTTTAATTGCCTCCTCTAAGATATGCTTTATCTGTACCCTATGCCGTCTGTTAACGCTTTTTGCATTATCATCCTTTCCGACTCCATCGTGTACATCTGTTCAAGCCGGTCAATCTGTCCGTTTTCCCCATGGATAATGCCATCATGAATATGTTTAGTTTGTTTAGTTATGTACTCAAAGTCTGTCTTAAACGCCATGAGTGGTTCTATAACATGCTCTATTCGCTGCCTTGTTATGTCCTGAAATTGCATTGACACCAGCACACTGCCTATGTCCTCAGCCAGAGACCCTGTTTCTCTTGTGAGTTCATTGATCCTTTCGGCTGCCTCGCGCACTACCGCATCAAGTTTCTGAAGGGTGGCATCCACTACTCTTTCCGCTTCATGGGTGCTGACAGTGCTATCAAGAGAGCCTTTTTCTGTCCGGTCATATATTTCATTTAAATGGGCCTCAATTCTTGTTATTAACTTTCGGACCTCTTCGGAGGCCTGATCCGACCTGTCTGAAAGCCTTCTTACTTCGTCGGCAACAACGGCGAATCCCTTGCCATGTTCTCCTGCCCTGGCAGCCTCGATAGCAGCATTAAGGGCCAGCAGGTTCGTCTGGTCGGCAATATATTCAATCTCTGCCACAGCCTTCTTTATGCTTGATGCATCGCTAATAATGGTCTCCATATCATTAAGCGTGTGCTGCTCAGTGGCTGCACTATTCTTTAATCTCTCTATTACCTCTGTGAGTGCGCCCCTGCTCATCTCCATAAGCGCAGAGCTGCTGCTGCCATTGCCGTTTCCGGTAACACTCACTACGGCCTCCGATGCCTTTGCCGACTGATTCCTGGCCCTTTTCGCAATGCTCATGAACCGTTCGCCGATATCCAGGGCCGCTTTCTCGGTATACTCCGTCACTTCCGCCAACTGGCCCGTTAATACCGGAATAATTCTGGCTTTATCAAGCAAAAGTCTTGCTATTGAGGTCATCAACGCGTCCGTTTCCGAATTATGCTTCTGCATGTTTGACTCATAATTGCCTTTCACCACGGCAAGTTTTTTGACCGAAGCAATATATACAATAGCTACAGCAAACGCATAAGCCGGTAATGTCAAAACAATCTTGAGAAGCAGGCCGTTTATAAACGAAGGAGATATTACAATCGCCATTGCAGCCGCTGCTGTACCCATTAACTTCCAGTCTGTCGTCATTTTCACCAACCCCAGGCCGATCGCCTGCTGTCCCTTATCATTCGATTAAAAGCATTATTGCAGTCGCGCTGCAGCATTTCCATGATTATCATCTTGTCGCTAAAACCTGAAACAACAAAAAAAGGGATATCCATGTAGAACTTTTTCAGTTGCTTTACCAGTGTGAATCCGGACATATCCGGTATCTCCAAATCTATAAATACAAGCGCGTATCCATAATTATTGTTTTCTATCATAGAGAATGCCTCCTCTCCCCTATCTGTTTGATTCACTACATACCCGCTCTTTTCAAACACGGAAGCAATAAGTTGGCGGCTGCTGAGATCATCATCGACGAGCAGAATCTGCTTGTGAACATTTGTTTCTTTCTCATCGGCATCTCCTCTCATTCATAACCTCTCCTGCAAAGTTCGCAGATGGCATTATCAGGTCTGTTTTGGTCTTGTCTATTTAATGACGCTTTCAGTAGATATCAAGTTATGTGCCAGCAGCTAACTCTTTGAAGATATGAAAAAGCTGGAAAACCTTGGGGAGGAATTTCTCTGGCATTTTGCAATAGCATATGCAAAATGCGATATAAGCAGTTACATTTCTAGGTGATATTAATCTCTTTAATCTTTCTTAGGAGGGTAGAATAGTCTATCTGCAAAAGCTCCGACGCTTTCTTCTTGTTGCCTTTCGACAAATCCAACGCTCTCTTAATGGCTTGCTTCTCTGCGTCTTTCAATGTAAGTCCAAGAAACTCGGGTTGAAAGGACTCATCTCTGCCGGCAATGTCGTCTGTCAATAAATCTTTAATGTTTTCTGCCTCGATATTCTTATTATTGCAAAAAAGGACGGCCCTTCTAATTGTATTCTTTAACTGGCGCACATTGCCGGGCCAGGGGAACCGCTTCAAATAGTCTACGGCTTCGTCCGAAAACTCACGAACATCCTTATCAAGTTCCTCGCATGTTTCCCTGCAAAACCTGGCTGCCAACACTGGTATGTCCTCTATTCTCTCGCGTAACGGCGGGACCTTGATAATGATCTCTCCAAGTCGGAAGAACAGATCTTCCCTGAAGATTTTCTCCTTCACGGCCTTTTTAATATCTATGTTGGTTGCAGCTATTATGCGAATGTCAATTGCCTCAGGTTCAACGCTTCCGAGCCGCACTATCTTTCTCTCGTCTATGGCCCTAAGGAGCTTGTTTTGCATGGCAGGGGACATATTCTGCACTTCATCAATAAACAAGGTACCGCCTCTCGCAATTTGTAAAAGGCCTTCCTTTCTCCTTTCAGCCCCTGTAAACGCCCCCTTCTCATGACCGAACAGCTCACTCTCGGCAATCGAATCCGGAATGGCCCCTATGTCGATAGTGACAAATTTATTTTTAGACCTCCTGCTCAAACAATGAATCATATTAGCTATGTAAGATTTTCCCGTCCCGGTTTCTCCCTGCAATATTAAGGAAAAATTTGTCGGCGCCAGGGACAGTATCTGCGATATGATCTTCTTTATGGGTCGGCTCCGGCCTAGAAATAATTCATATGTAGACTCAACATTGTCATGGAGCGTGCCGATTTCCCTTTCGAGTTCCAGTTTTTCAATGGCACGTCTCAAAAGTAGGACCAACTCGTCTGTATCCGTGGGTTTTGCAATAAAATCGTAAGCACCCGCTTTAATGGCACTTACAGCACGCGATATTTCACCGCGTCCGGTAACAATTATAATCGGGACAATTGTATCAATTTTTCTTAATTCCTCCATCGTTGCCATGCCATCCATGCCTGGCATAAAGAGATCCAGGAGTACCACATCAGGGCTTTCATTTCTGAATATTTCAACGGCTTGGTTGCCACTGGAAGCTGCCAGAGGGGTAAACCCCTCATCCACTAGAACTTTACTAAGAATGATTCTTACAGATTGCTCGTCATCTACAATCAGAATCTTATTCATGAAATCCATCATACACAATTAAATTCACTTTGTAAATAGTCCTAACGCAATATTATTGACTTGCTCAAAAAAGTGTTAACTGTCTGCAGTGTTGCAATAGGAAACCAACACAATTGACGAGGTATTCGATTGTCGTGTACAACAATTACATTTTGAAGGTAAGAAAGGATCTGGGTATCGGAGAATCTAATACCCCTTCCAAATTCTCTGAAATGTTTCTTATTCTGGCAGAACTTAACATTCGGTACGCAATTTTTTAGAGAGAACTCTTCATATAGTTGCGATATCATGAAACCGTTTGTTACTGTGAGAATTCTTGTCCGGAGAACTAATCGCTGAGAATAAGCATGCTGGCAATTTATGCCCAATGTGCCATCTCCATCTTGCCCTTCTACTATATCACTTTAGAAAAAGCAGAAAACCATTTGCAAAATAAAATATTCCGACAAGCCCAGTCATTAGACCTAGTATCCAGGCTGCTTTTTTCTTCAATAATGCAGCGATTGATGACAGAAGAATAGCAATTTGCAGGAATATTACAGCCATCCCAAAAGTCTGCGAATGCCTCTGTGATTCAGTCCTTATTGTCTCCTGTGCTTTTGCATCCTCCTGTATCTTTGTTTTTTCGTCTTCATATTGAGGTACAATAAAAAAGTGTGTAAATAGAAAGCAGGCGGTGTATCCTAAATCTTAATAATGTTGACCGCGAAATCAACAAAGAAAAAGGAGACACCACCATGGGAAAGGGTATCACTGAGGCAGCG